>DAHYUM010000187.1 GCA_027398005.1 bacterium | reverse complement strand
AGTCAAACTACACAAATAATTTCAACACGGCATCAACCGATTTTTCAGGCGCGGGATTTTCAATCGCACAGCCGGCCGGCTTCAATTCCCCTGCAATTAATTCACTTCATCCTTATGCGGTTAATACAACCTATACTTATAATCTTCTTGTGCCCATTATAGTGGCATCGTCAAATTCATTTTTTGAATATGATGATATAGCCATTGTAGAACCGGGGGATGCCGGCACTAAGTTCGGCGATACTGCATTCTGGGATTATGTTGTTGTTGAAGGCTCTAAAGACGGCATTACATGGACTCCTATTGCCGACGGATACGACTGCCGGTACAATACAAGATGGAGTGCAATTTTCGGAACTTCTACCAATCCCGATTCAACTTATTATGTTCACCATAAAATAGACCTGCAGAATAAATTTGCGGCGGGGGACCAGATACTAATCCGTTTCCGTCTCTTCTCGGATGAAGCGCTGACAGGATGGGGATGGATTATAGATAATCTTTCCATTCAGCAGGGGCCCTTGGCAGTTGAAAATAATGCTGCACTTCCAAAACAATTTGCCCTGATGCAGAATTATCCTAATCCATTCAACCCTACAACAACAATAAAATTTGCTCTTCCTCAGGCCGAAAATGTTAAGCTTGAAATATTCGATTCGCTTGGCAGGCTTGTAGAGACAATAGTAAATTCGAGGCTTGAAGCGGGATATTATAATTATAAATGGAACGCGGGCGGATATGCCAGCGGCGTTTATATATACAGATTAAGGGCAGGTTCATATACAAGTACAAAGAAATTAAATCTTGTGAAATAAAACCGGCTTAAATTCGATAAAAACCCCCTCCTTGAATAAAAAAGGGCGGGGTTTTTTGTTTTCTGGAATATTTTTAGAATATTTCCGCCGTAATTATTTGAAAGATATTTTATGTCCGGAATTAAAAAACCAGAACTGCTTGCCCCAGCCGGAAACATTACGATGCTAAGGACCGCCATAAAGAGCGGCGCCGATGCGGTCTATTTCGGCATTGATAAACTGAATCTAAGGGCGCTTGCAAGAAATTTTAATATAGATAACCTTTCCGATGTTGTAGCCGAGTGTCACGCCGCGGGGGTTAAGGCACACCTTACCGTTAACTCGATAGTTTACGAAAACGAACTTAATGATATTGACGAAGTGCTAAGCGCCGCAAAGAAAGCAGGCGTTGATATGATAATATGCTGGGACAGCTCGGTAATTCAGAAGTGCGCCGAATATGAGCTTCCCTTCTGCATCAGCACTCAGGCATCCGTTTCAAATTCAAGCTCGGCCCTTTTCTATAAGAAGATGGGGGCTAGCCGCATCGTACTTGCAAGGGAATGCTCGCTGGAACAGATTAAAGAAATTAAACAGAAAGCGGATATAGAAATAGAAACTTTTGTACACGGCGCAATGTGCATTGCCGTAAGCGGAAGATGCTTTATGAGCCATCATCTGTTCGGCAGGAGCGCCAATAAAGGGGAATGCCTTCAGCCGTGCCGCAGGGAATATACCGTGTACGATAACGAGGAGGAAAATAAATCGCTTGTCGTTGGTAAGGATTATATCCTCTCCCCCAAAGACCTTTGCATGGTAGAATTTATTGACGAGCTTATAGAAGCCGGAATAGATTCTTTTAAAATTGAAGGCAGGAAAAGGAGTCCCGAATATATTCACAAAGTTGTATCCACCTACCGGAAGGCAATCGATTTGTATTTTGAAGGGGGGCTTACCCCCGAAATTAAAAAGGAGTTTCTTGCCGAACTGGAAAAGGTTTATAACCGCGGATTTTCGGCGGGGTTTTATTTTGATGTTCCCGGCGCAGAGGAATACGCGCAGATTTACGGCAGCAGGGCCTCGACCGAAAAAGTATTTATCGGAAGGGTGATTAATTATTACAAAAAGAGCAGGGTGGTTTATGTTAAGCTTGAAGCGGGGGAACTGAAAAAGGGGGATACCTTATATATTATGGGGGAAACCACAGGCGTTGCCGAAATTAAGCTTGATTCTTTCTTTAACGAGGAATCCCCTGCAGAGAGCGCAGTTCAGGGGGATAAAATTACTTTTGCATGCGAACAGCTTGTAAGGGAAAGGGATCACGTATATAAGGTGGTAAAGAAAAAAAGGTGATTCTATTCGGCCGGTTCGAAACTTGAAATTGCCACCGTTAAGTCATCGTATATCTTAAATACTTTATCCATGCGTGTAAGCATGAATATAAGCGAAGGCACATCTTTATTATAAACAAGCCTTAAGTCGCCGTTCATTGCAATTAGTTTTTTAAGAACGGAAACAATTGCCCCGAGGAATGTAGAATCGATATATTCGCATGATGACAGGTCAATAATGAATTTGTGCGAACCTTCTTCAATTAAGACGTTTAAAAAGTCCTTAAAACTAACGGCGACTGTAAGTGTAGCCCTTGTAATATAAACATGCACAACGCAGATATCTAATATTTTTTCCGATTTAAATTCCATATCAAGCCGCCATAATTATCAGCCGAAATATATCAAATTAAGTACAATTGAAAAACACAATTCGGAATAAAAAGGCCTCTTATTTTCCAAAAAACAGTTTCATGGCATAAAAAAGGAGAAAAACGCCGAAAACCTTTTTTAATACGGCTTCGGGTATATTTACCGCAAATTTGGAAGAAAAATAGCTTCCTATTACAAATGTAATGCTCATAAAAATTACCGCCTTTACATTTACATAGCCCGCTTTGTAATAGTTTAGAACGGCAAGAATGCCCAGAGGGGGAAGCAGAAGGCCGAGCGAAGTGCCCTGCGCGCTCTGCTGTGAAAATCCGAGAAGTGAAACAAGCAATGGAATTACAATTATGCCTCCCCCTATTCCAAGCATTCCGCTTAATATTCCCCCTGCAAGACCGATTAATAAAAATAATATTATCTGCTGCATAAATACACCTGCTGTTTATTTGTATATATTACAAATTAATTTTATACAATACTGCTTCTCTAGACGCCATGTTCAACAACATTTATTTGCCGCATCAGCAGGGATAATATGGGATTGGAGGAATAAGCCGCGCAACCGGAATGGTGTAAATCCGGTTTGAATAAAAAAATGGGGAGTGGAGAGGTTAATCATCTCTCCGGCTCCCGCAATTTTAATTTCTTTGTTTTACACAGCTCATTTAGAACCGTCATATATTTTTATTCGGATGCCTGACCGAATTTTTTGTCAACTATTTTCCAGTAAATATAAAATGGAAGTCCTGCAAGTATAAGTATCAACCCCATCATGGCGTTCTTGGTATCGGAAATTACAGTATTAAATAGGAAGAAAGCCGAGAAGATTACAAAAAGTGCAGGCAGTACAGGATAGCCCCATACTTTGTAAGGCCTGTGTGCATCGGGCATTTTTTTGCGTAGTATGAAAACGCCGGCCGCGCCCATTGCATAAAAGAGCCATGCCGCAAATATTACGTAATCCGAAATTGTATCGAACGAACCTGACATTACAAGAACGCAGGACCAGATACCTTGCACCCATAATGAAATGTGGGGTGTTCCGTAACGGGGATGAATCTTGCCAAGCCCCCTGAAGAATAAATTGTCGCGCGCCATAGCAAACTGAACGCGGGCTGTGGAAAGAATGCTTCCGTTCAGGGCGCCGAAGGTTGAAATTATTACAGCAATTGAAATTATAGCTCCGCCGCTCGAGCCGAATATCCTTTCAACCGCGCTGGCCGCTACAAGGGGAGAGTTGGCCATTTCATTTATTGGCAGAACATAAAGGTAGGCTATATTAATTAATACGTAAACAAGCATTGTAATAAGGGTTCCGTACAGAAGCGCTTTCGGCACATTCCTCTGGGGATTTTTAATTTCGCCGGAAACGAATGTAACGTTGTTCCATCCGTCGTATGCCCAGAATGCACCGGCAAGAGCCAGGCCAATCAAACTCCAGAAACTTGCCGCTGTTTCGGGGGGAATTGAAAAATTATGATAGACATTCCCCATGCTTCCCTGTCCGAAAGCAAAAAGCAATGTTGAAAGAGCCACTATGGAAATTATTTTAACATAGGTGATAATAGTCTGTACTATGCCCCCGAAGAAGACCCCCAGATAGTTTACCCAGGTAAGCAGAAGAGTAACAATTATGGCAACAGCTTTTGTGCCGAAATCGAGGAACGGGTGTATATCCCCCACAAGAGGAATGTAAACGGCAATATCCTGAATATGCTGGGGCAGCTGGGGATATTTGATGAAATAGCCGAGGTACTCTGCAAACACATAGGCAATTGCGGCCTGGCTGCCCGTTTGGATTACGGAGAAGATAGACCAGCCGTAAAGATAGGCGGTAAAATCGCCGTACATTTTTCTGAAATATATATACTGCCCGCCGGTAGCGTCAATCATTCCGGCTATTTCGGCATTGACTAATGCCCCCACAAAGGTAATAAGTCCGGCGGCAATCCACACAAGAATAAGCAGTTCGGGGTTGCCCAGCTGCTGGGCCATAACCGAAGGTTTGCGGAATATGCCCGATCCTATCATAGAGCCGGCTACAATCATAATTGCCGCAGTAAGGCTTAAACTGCGCACTAATTCTGTTTTAGTCTCTTTAGGTTGTGTCATTAATTTCCCGGATAATTTCCGGCTAAAATAGATATTTCAAAAGAGAATTCAAATCATATTACAAATTTGAAGGAAAATAGATACCGGCGGGGTAATGGAGTTAATTTATTTTATAAGCCCGTTTCTGGTTAACTCTAAAATTCATATCTTTATGGACTATTTAAGGAAATTATATGGGTGTAGAACCGAATAAAATCATTTATTCCATGATTGGAGTAAGCAAGTATTACGACAAAAAACCGATAATAAAAGATATTTACCTTTCCTATTTTTACGGCGCAAAAATAGGCGTGCTAGGCTTGAATGGCGCCGGCAAAAGCACCCTGCTTAAAATACTGGCTGGGGTCGATAAGGATTTCAACGGCGAAACAGCGGTTTCCCCCGGTTATACAATAGGGTATCTTGAACAGGAACCCCAGCTTGACGAAAATAAAACCGTTAGGGAAATTGTTGAAGAGGGAGTTCAGGAAATTGTTGACCTGCTTAAGGAATATGACGAGATTAATGCCCGGTTTGCCGAACCAATGAGCGACGATGAAATGACTGCCCTGATTGAAAAGCAGGGAGAAGTGCAGGATAAAATTGAGGCCAGAAATGCATGGGACCTCGATTCGCGCCTCGAAATGGCTATG
>DAHYUM010000186.1 GCA_027398005.1 bacterium | reverse complement strand
AAAAAAGAAGCTCCTTCGAAGAGCACCCTCCATATCCATGGAATGAATGGGACTGCAATGATTTTACCGGTATAGAGATTTGGAACCATATGTCTGAATGGATGGAAGGGCTTACCGAGCAGAATAAATTCAATTATTTTATTCATCCGTTAAAATCGATTTTAGCCCCCCCCGAAGAAACCCTTAAGAAATGGGACGAGCTGAACCTCGAAAGGAAAGTTGTTGGCGTAGGGGGAGTGCATGCCCATGCACATAAGGTAAATATGCTCGGATTCTTCGAATTTGAGGTGTTTCCCTATAAAGTTCTATTCAAATCTGTACGCACACACGTTTTAACCGATAAAAAGATTGTTATCGGGGATAATTCCCTTAAAGATGAATCGAAATGGATAATTTACGATTCTTTAAAAAGCGGGCGCTGTTTCGTTTCCAATTTTTACCATGGCAATGCCGCCGGATTCCGTTTTTTTGCAAATGACGGGAACAGGGAATATATAATGGGGGATACATTACCATTTTCCCCCAGAACAAGGCTTAAAGTGGAACTTCCCGGGATTGAGGCGGAGATAAGATTAATCAGGAACGGGGAGAAAATAGGAGAAGTTGTCGGTTTCAGAGGGGATTTTGAGGCCCCCTCGAATGGGGTTTACAGGGTGGAAGTCTATATTAATAATAATGCCTGGATTTTTTCAAATCATATTAGAATTCAATAATAATTTTATTAAATTTCTAAGCTAAAATTTTAATTTACTAACTAAACAGGGTGTAATTGTGTTAGCAAAGCATAAAAAGATTTCGAAAAAGGAAATGAAAGAAGATAAACTGGTTACTTCCTTTTACAGGGCTAAAGAATTGTTTTTTGAATTCCAGGGAAAGATATTAATCGGTTTTGGAGTTCTGGTTGTAATAGTAGTTGCCTTTATACTTATTAATCAGAATAATGAAAAGAATAATGTAAAAGCGAATGCTCTTTTGGCAAAAGTAATGCCTTTATACGATGCAGGCCAGTATAAGGATGCTATTGACGGGAAGAAACTTGAAAATATAGATGGATTAAAGAAGATAGCCGATGAATACGGAAGCAGCGAAGCAGGCGAAATGGCTAAATTATTCCTTGCCAATTCATACTTCTATACAAGCGATTTTGACAACGCGCTTAAATATTATAAAGATTTCAGCGGCAAAGGGGATGAATTTAAGGCTGCAGCTTATGCAGGAACCGCCTCGTGCCTTGAAGCCAAAAAAGAATATAAAGACGCTGCCGATTATTATAAGAAAGCCGCTTCGGTTGCAAAAGGAAATTTCGAAAATCCCGAATATCTGCTTAAAGCAGGTATCTGCTTTATGTCTGCTAACGACAACAGCAGCGCAAAGGAATTATTCACACGCCTGAAAGAAGATTATAAATCATCAATATCGGCATACGAAGTGGATAAATACCTTGCAATGATTGGGGATAAGGAGTAATTAAGGCATTAAGCCGTGCCGGATGCACGGCTTTTTAATTTTCTTGATTTTTTTTGGCACCCTGTTTATTTTGAGTCACTTTTTATTATGTAACTAAAAAAATAGTAGGAAAAAATGGCAGATACATCAGATTTAAGAAACGGTTTAATTATTCGTTTTAAGAACGACCTTTACACAGTAGTTGAATTTTTACACGTAAAGCCGGGCAAAGGTGGCGCATTTGTAAGGACTACAATTAAAAACCTTAAAAGCGGCAAAGTGCTCGAAAACACTTTCCGTTCCGGCGAATCAATTGAAGTTGTTAGAGTTGAAAGAAGAAAATACCAGTACCTTTATAAGGAATCGGGCGGTTTTGTTTTAATGGATAATGAAACATACGACCAGATTACGGTAGCCGAAGAATATTTCGGCGAAGGACAAGGTTACCTTAAGGAAGGTATTGAAGTTGAATTGCTGCTTGATGACAAAGAACAGATTATTAATGTTGAGATACCCGTATTTGTTAACCTTAGCGTAGTTGAAACAGAACCCGGATTTAAAGGCGATACGGCAACAAATACCTTTAAGCCGGCAAGACTCGAAACCGGAGCCCAGATTATGGTTCCTTTGTTTGTTAACGAAGGGGACATGCTTAAAGTTGATACCCGCACCGGTTCTTACGTTGAACGTGTAAAAAACTAAAGGATTAAAATGGATCTCAATCTGATTAAGAAATTAATAAAGATTGTAGAGCAGAGTGAAATTACAGACCTTTCCGTTGAGGAAGGGGAACTGAAAGTTTCCATTACCAAGAGCTCAAACAATCAAAAGTACGCCGTTATGGGGCCGCCTCCAATGCCCGCCGTATCATATCAGGCGCCAGCCCCCTCTGCAGCACCGGCTCCCGCCCCTGCGCAGGCCCAGGAAAACAACTATCACGAAATTAAATCCCCTATTGTGGGCACATTCTATAAAGCTTCCTCTCCTGAATCGGAACCTTTTGTTAAAGTTGGAGACCACATTAAGCCGGGTATGGTTTTGTGTATTGTTGAAGCAATGAAACTGATGAACGAAATTGAATCGGACGTTAGCGGTAAAATTGTTAAAATACTGGTTGATAACGCCTCTCCTGTTGAATATAATCAGCCTTTGTTTTTAATTGAAGAAGAATAATAATTTTTAAACCGGTCCGGGACATTATGTTTAAAAAAATTCTAATTGCCAACCGGGGCGAAATAGCGCTCAGGGTTATAAGAACGTGCAGGGAACTTGGTATTCCCACAGTTGCCGTTTATTCCGAAGCAGATAGAGATTCATTGCATGTTTACATGGCCGATGAAGCTGTATGTATCGGTCCGGCTCAAAGCTCGCAGAGTTATCTTAAAATTTCTAATATACTTTCGGCTGCTCAAATTACGGGCGCCGACGCAATTCACCCCGGATACGGGTTCCTTTCCGAAAACGCGCAATTTTCCGAAATATGCACTGCCACCAACATAAAATTTATTGGCCCCTCTGCAGATATGATTAAAAGGATGGGGGATAAAGCTCTTGCCAAGAAAACAATGAAGGAAGTTGGTGTGCCTGTAGTGCCCGGAAGCGACGGAGCGGTTCAGGATATTCAGAGCGCCAAGGCAGTTGCGGCCGAGGTTGGATATCCGGTAATGCTTAAGGCATCGGCCGGCGGCGGCGGAAAGGGTATGAGAATTGTTAACGAGGAAAAAGACATTGAAAGGGCTTTTGTAGCCGCGAGCACCGAAGCTGAAGCCGCATTTGGCAACCCCGAATTATATATAGAAAAGTTTATCGAAAATCCGCGCCACGTTGAATTCCAGGTTATGGGAGACCAGTACGGGAATGTATACCATTACGGCGAAAGGGATTGTACTATACAGAGAAGGCACCAGAAACTGATTGAAGAAACTCCTTCGCCCATATTAACCCCCGAACTGAGGGAAAGAATGGCCGAAGCCGCAATTAAAGGGGCCAAGGCGGTTAATTACGAAGGGGCCGGGACTATTGAATTTCTTGTTGACAGGCACCGTAATTTTTATTTCATAGAGATGAATACGCGTATACAGGTGGAACATCCTATAACTGAAATGGTTAATAACATAGACCTGATACAGAGGCAGATTCTTGTTGCCGCCGGCGAAAAACTTAATCCGGTTACCGATAAACCGAGAGGGCACTGTTTTGAATTCAGGCTTAATGCCGAAGATCCGGATGCAAATTTCAGGCCTTCGCCGGGTAAAATAACTTATCTCCATTTCCCCGGAGGATTCGGTGTAAGGGTCGATTCCCATATTTATAATGATTATATTGTACCACCAAATTATGATTCGTTGTTAGCCAAGCTGGTTGTTTGGGGAACCGACAGGCCTCACGCAATTAACAGGGCTAAGAGAGCATTTGAAGAACTTTCCATTGAAGGGGTTAAAACTACCGCCTCATTCCACGAAAAAGTTCTTTCAAATCCTGTTTTTATCAGCGGTGATTATGATACTTCATTCATAGACAAACTAATTTAATAAAAAGAGGATAAAATGAATTTCCCTAAAGAATTAAAGTACACAACCGACCACGAATGGTTAAAGGTTGAAGGCAATGTTGGTTATATAGGAATAACCGATTTTGCTCAGGGTGAATTAGGCGATGTTGTATTTATTGATATTGCTTCCGATTTACAGGAAGTTGCAAAGGGAAGCAGTTTTGGAACAATTGAAGCCGTTAAAACCGTTAGCGATATGTTTGCACCTGTTTCAGGAAAAGTTCTTGAAGTAAATCCTAAATTAGGTGACGAACCGCAGCTTCTTAACAGCGATCCTTACGGAGAAGGATGGATTATTAAAATTGAAATTTCGGACCTTTCCGAAGCTGCTTCCTTAATGGATGCTGCAGCCTACGAAGCTCAGTTAGGCCACTAATATATCCCTTTTCTTGAGAATTTAAGGCAAATCCGGTTTTTGCGGGATTTGCCTTTTTTATTTTCCACCCCTTTAAATAAAGCATTAAATACTTAAAGTTTGGTATAAAACCATAGAAATTATTATTTTTATAATATGGAAAAGGTACCAATAATACTTTTTTGTTCACACAACCTACCGGGAACGAATTAATGATTCATAACGAAAACATTTTAATTATAGATTTCGGCTCGCAGTACACACAGCTGATTGCAAGACGCATAAGAGAATTAAAAGTATATTCCGAAATTTTCCCCCATACAATAACCGCGGAAAAAATAAAAGAAATAAGACCTTCCGGAATAATCTTTTCGGGAGGGCCTATGAGCATTTATGAACCCGATTCCCCTCAGGTTGACCAGGAAGTATTTAAACTTGGGGTTCCCGTTATGGGCATCTGCTACGGCCTGCAGGTGGTCTCTAAAAAATTCAACGGAACAATCGAGGCGGCTGAACACAGGGAATACGGAAAGACTGAACTGAAAATTATAAGCGACGATATAATTTTTGAAGGGGTAAAAAGGGAAACGCAGGTATGGATGAGCCACGGTGATTATATTACAAAAGTGCCCGAAGGTTTTAAGGTAACGGCCGAAAGCTCTTCATCCCCCATTTGCGCCATTTCTAACCGGAAGGAAAAAATTTACGCGCTCCAGTTCCACCCCGAAGTTGCCCATACTGCAGAAGGGAAGACAATACTTTCCAATTTTGTATTTAAGGTATGCGGCTGTAAAGGGGATTGGACTCCGAAAAGCTTTATAGAAAATTCCATTGAGGATATAAGGAAGAAGATTGGGGGCAAAAAGGCAATATGCGCATTAAGCGGCGGGGTCGATTCTTCAACCACCCTAGTCATGGCAAAGGCCGAG
>DAHYUM010000185.1 GCA_027398005.1 bacterium | reverse complement strand
GGAAAAATGCTTTCGGCTGAAGGCATTAAATACAAATTGGTTAATATGCGTTTTGCAAAACCATTGGATGAGGAAATTCTCCACTCTATATGCAAAAGCCATTCTAAAATTGTAACACTCGAAGAGAGTACGGTTATAGGGGGATTCGGTTCGGCGATAGCCGATTTTATTACCGATAACAATTATAAACCTGACCTGCTTAAAATTGGCCTGCCCGATAAATTTGTTGACCACGGCACTCAGGCAGAACTGCATAAAATTCTTGAAATGGACCCGGACGGAATTGTAAAAAGAGTTAAGGCTTTTATAAACAAGTAAGAGAGCAATTATGAAGCAGAAAATCCTTCTGGTTGACGACGAAAAAGACATTATCGAATTTCTTGAGTATAATCTTATTAAAGAAGGCTACGATGTAATTTCGGCAAACGACGGTGTGGAAGCGCTTCAGATGCTGGGGAAGAAACCCGATTTAATTGTGCTTGATGTCCTTATGCCTAAAATGAACGGCTTTGAAGTCTGCGCCAAAATTAGGGAGGATGAAGAGTTTAAGGATATTCCCGTGCTCTTTCTTACTGCTAAAATAAGCGAAGCCGATGAAGTGCACGGCCTTTCTATTGGCGCTGATGATTATATAACCAAGCCCATCTCGCCTAAAAAGCTTGTAGCGCGCATTAAAGCAGTGCTGCGCAGAACCGACGCCGATAATGAGCTTAAAAACAGACAGAAAATTGAACTCGGCCCTATTTCTATCAACAGGGAACAGTACACAGTTCTTATTAATGGGGAACAGGTAGTATTCCCCCGCAAGGAATTTGAAATTCTTGCCTATCTGGCTTCTCAGCCGGGCAAGGTCTTTCACAGGGATAAGATTCTTGCCGATATTTGGGGAAGCGATGTGTTTGTTGTGGATAGGACTGTTGATGTGCATGTTAGAAAAATAAGGGAAAAACTGGGGGATTACGCCGATTTGATTGAGACTATTAAAGGGGTAGGGTACAGGTTTAAAAATGTGGAATAGAATTAAAGAAAATTATACATCCTCTTTAATTTATCTCCCTTTTGTGCTTATTGCCGATGCGGTAATCTATTTCGGGTATTTATTTGCAGTCAATCCGATGGAATCGCATAAGTTTACACTGCTTATCTGCATTATCATTTCGAATATCTTTCTTGCCTACAGGCTTGGCGAAAGAAGGAACCGGGAAATTGAAAGTATTAAAGGAATTATCGGGCGGATAAGGAAGAATGAACTTTCCAATTTCGACGATATAAAATTAGGGGGCAATTTAAAGGAGCTTGAAACTGAAATTAAGAAGATGTACGTGCGCACCCAGAACGATATTGCAAGCATGAAAAAACTTGAGCAGGCAAGAACCGAATTCCTGGGGAATGTTTCGCACGAACTTAGAACCCCCATCTTTGCAATTCAGGGCTTTATTGAGACCCTTCTGGGGGGAGCTATTAACGACGAGAAGGTAAACCGGGGTTTCCTTGAAAAGGCAAATACCCATACCCATAACCTTAATAATCTGCTTAACGACCTGATAGACATCTCAATGATTGAATCGGGGCAGATGAAGATGAGTTTCCGCTATTTTCCCGTTTCAGAGTTTGTTGAAGCTCTCGTTAGGGAGTTTACCCCTATGGCTCTGGAAAAGGGGCTTAAAATGCATTACAAGCCCGTCAGGAGCGATTTACTTCTTTACGGGGATAAAGAGAGGCTCCGCCAGGTTTTTGTCAATCTGCTTACTAATGCAATTAAATACACCGAGAATGGTGAAATTGAAGTAATTGTTGAGGAAGGGGACAAATCTGCCAAAATTACAGTAAAGGATAGCGGAATTGGCATACCGGCAGAGGATTTACCCCGTATTTTTGAGCGTTTTTACAGGGTTGATAAAGTACGTTCTAAAGCGGCAGGGGGTACCGGACTCGGTTTGGCTATTGTAAAGCACATTGTTGAGGCTCACGGCTCAAAAATGTCGGTTTTAAGTAAGGCGGGTGCCGGCTCCGAATTCTCGTTTTATTTGAAAAAATAAGGGAGTGAGGGGGGCAAAATATTTAATTATGTACAAATATTTGACTTTATCACCTCTATTTTATACATTTGAAACCCTAAAGTTTTTAGAAATTTGGAGGATTTGATGTTTGCAATTGTTGATATAGCAGGTCAACAATTTAAGGTAACTGAGAACAAGAAGTACTATGTTCCTAAACTTAAAGCTGAACCTAGCAGTACAATAACATTGGACAGAGTTTTATTACTCTCAACTGATAGCGAAACCAAAATCGGTTCCCCTCTCGTAAATGGCGTTAAAGTTTCAGCTACCGTTTTAGAACACGTTAAAGACGATAAAGTGATTGTCTTCAAGAAGAAAAGAAGAAAATCTTACAGAAGATTAAAAGGTCACCGTCAGCAGTTAACCAGAATTGAAGTAACAAAAATAGGATAGAATTCGAAGGAGTTTTATTATGGCACATAAGAAAGGTCAAGGTTCATCACGTAACGGTCGCGATAGTAATCCGCAATATTTAGGCGTTAAACGCTTCGGCGGAGAATTAATTCCTGCAGGCACAATCCTCGTCCGCCAGAAAGGCACAAAATTCCACGCAGGCGTTAACGTAGGCAGAGGCAAAGACGATACCCTGTTTTCGAAAATTGACGGCGTTATTAAATTTGAAGTTAAAAAAGACAATAGAAAATATATCAGCGTTTACGCTCCTGCTGATACTGCCAACTAAGATATAAATCAAGTTTGTCGTTAAATAAAAACCCTCTCCGCATTGGAGAGGGTTTTCATTTTAAAAATAACCAATGTAACAGTCAGTTATCGGCTTCCTTCAGAAACTGCATTCTGTAGCCCACCCCCGATTCAGTGACAATCATTTTAGCATCCGAATTTTCGTCTTCAATCTTTTTTCTCAACTGTACAACGAATACCCTTAAATACTGTGTATGCTCTACATATCCTGGCCCCCATATTTCTTTTAATATATACCGGTGGGTTAAAACTTTTCCTATATTCTTAACAAACAATAGAAGGAGAGAATATTCGGTATTGGTAAGCTTAACTTCCTCATCGTATCGTTTTACGGTATGCGAGGCAAATTCAATTGAAAGATAGGCATTGGTAAAAACCGGCTCCTGGGGAATCTGCGTTTTGCGCAGGCATACTCTTATGCGGGCAAGAAGTTCCGAAGTATTGAACGGCTTGGTAATATAATCATCGGCTCCCGAATCGAGAGCTGTTACTATATCCTCTTCCGAATTTCTTACCGAAAGGATGATAATAGGTACCGTAAGCCAGGTGCGCAGTTCCTTAAGAAGCGAAAGCCCGTCCCTGTCCGGAAGCCCGAGATCCAGAATTACAAGATTCGCATGCGAAGTGGCGGCTGCTATAAGTGCCTGTTCCGCATTCTCGGCCATAGTTACTTTGTAACCGTTCGATTCGAGTGTAAGGCTTAATATTTTCCTTATCTGAAGTTCGTCATCTACAATAAGTATGTTCGGTTTAATGCTCATTTAACCCGCCATTGGAATTGAAATTGTAAATACCGCACCTTTATCCTTTCCGTTGGAAACTGCAATAGAGCCCCGGTGCGCATCTATATAACCCTTCGCAATAGAAAGCCCCAATCCGGTTCCGCCGGTTTTAGTACCGGGAACGCGGTAAAATTTTGTAAAAATTTTATCCAGTGAATCCGCCGGAAAGCCAGGGCCCTCATCGGCTATTGTAAGTATGCAGTTGTTCCCCGATTCGCCTGCAGATATTGATATTCTGCTCCCTTCGGGAGTGTAGGAAATGCAATTGCGCACTATATTAATTACTGCCTGTTCTAAAAGTATAAAGTCGAATTTAAAAAGCTTTATTTCATTTTCAAGGTTGATGGCAAGTTTATGCCCTCCAATTTCCTCTCTTAATTTGACCGGAATGTTATCCAGCAAATCCCTAATATCGTGCCAGTCGAGTTTTAATTTCATTACTCCGGTTTCGAGCCTTGTTATATCCAGCAGGTTCTCAACCAGGTTATTAAGCCTCCGGGCCGCAATGCCAATTTCATCCGAGAGCCCCTCAATAGTCTTTTCGTTTTTTCTTATTCCGCTGTCGTTTAAACTGCTTGAAGCGCTTATTATAGTTGTAAGCGGAGTCTTCAGTTCGTGCGAAATTGAATTGAATAATGTTTTATAGAGTTTCTCCGATTCCGAAATAATAAATGCTTCCTTAGCAGTAAGGTTAAGCATTTCTCTTTCAACGGCGGCAGAAACCTGAATTAAGAAAGTATCCAGCAGGTTCTGCTGGTCAAAATTGAGTTGTTCTCCGTTCTTTGTCTTAATGCCAATAACGCCGACCGATTTGCCTTTGCCTGTTAAAGGATAATATGTGGCTTCTGCCATAGGGATAGTATTTGTAAACTTTCCCGCTTTCTGCCTGTTTGCAAATACCCACTGCGCAAAATTCCATTCCCCTTCGGGCATCTTAAAAGTGCTTTCGGAGTGGGGTAAAGGCAACAGCGCGTTATTACCGTCCGCATAAATCATAGCCGCATCTGCGCTGAAATTATCATCAATGCTTTTAACTGCAGTGCGCGTTATATCATCCAGTCCGCCCGCTTCGGCAAGCTGTTTTGTAAGCCGGTAAAGCGCGCTTGTCCTCTTTTCCCTCTGCCGTACGAACCGCTCCTGCGTTCTAAGCCGTGATGAAAGGACACCGCTTACTACAGCCACAATAAAGTACATTACGAACATAAGCACATCTTCAAGCCGGCTTATATGGAAAGTATATTGAGGCGGAATGAACATATAATCCCAGCTTAAAGCGCTAAGCAGTGCGGCAAGTATAATAGGCCCCGGACCAAGATTAAGCAGCGGCATTACGGCCAGCGTAAGAAGGAATAAAAGCGCTATAGTCTGATAACCAATATGCTCGTACGAGAAAAAGGAAACCAGGGTAACGAATAGAATGATAGAAGCTGAAAAAATATATTTTGCGGGATTAGAATGGAACTGAATTAACTCACTTAAATTGAATTTCGGGTCGCGGAGGCCGCCGCCTACAATATAAACATCAATATCGCCGCTTTCTTTAATTAAACGCTTTACAAAATCCTTTTTTAATATCCATCCGGCGGGGTTAAACTTTCTCGATTTGCCCACTACAATCTGGGTTATATTGTTTTCTTTTGCAACCCTTAAAATTCCCTTAACAATGTCTGTATCGTTTGTGGTAATTATCTGCGCACCCAATTCACGAGCCAGGTTAAAATTCTGTATTAATATATCCTTGTTGGCTTCGGAAATATTCTGCTCGGTTTCAATGTACACTGCAGTCCATGCG
>DAHYUM010000184.1 GCA_027398005.1 bacterium | reverse complement strand
TAATGAAAAAAAAGATAATACTAGGGGCTTCAATAGGAAATTGCGTCCATGTTGCAGGATTGTATCACTTCCTTAAGATAGCAGAAACGGAAGGATTCGGTACAATTTTCCTGGGGCCGGCGGTGCCTCTTAAAAGGCTTATTGAAGAAATAGAGAGGAATAAACCGGATATTGTTGCGCTAAGCTACCGTCTTACCCCCGAGAATGCATTTAATTTATTCAAAGAATTAGATGAAATGATTAAAGCGAAAGGGATTAAAGAGACCGAATTCATATTCGGCGGAACCAGGCCGGCAGCTGAAATGGCGCGCAAGTTCCCATTCTTTAAGCAGGCGTTCAGCGGCGAAGAGAGCATGGATGAAATTAAGGAATTTCTGCGCGGCGGAAAGGCTTCTTCAGTTTCCGATTCTTTCCCGCAGACGCTGATTGAAAGGATAAACAAAAAATATCCTTATCCATTAATAAGGCATCATTTCGGCAGGCCTTCGATTGCCGATACTATTACCGGAGCAAAAATAATTGCCGAATCGGAAGTAGTGGATATTATTTCGCTCGGCACAGACCAGAATGCTCAGGAGCATTTTTTCAATCCGGAGGATATGATTCCTTCACTTAACGGAGCCGGCGGAGTGCCCGTCAGAAGCCGGAAAGATCTTGCCGATATTTATAATGCTTCAAGATGCGGTAATTTCCCATTGATGCGCTGTTACAGCGGAACGAACAATCTTCAAAAATGGGCCGAAATGAGTGTGGATGCAATCCATAACGCTTGGGCTGCAATTCCGCTTACATGGTACAGTGTAATCGACGGAAGATCGAAAAGGACTCTTGCCGAGGCGATTACTGAAAACCGGAGTGTTATGAAATGGTATGCTTCAAAGGGAATTCCGGTTGAGGTTAATGAATCGCACCAATGGAGCCTTAGGGATGCTCACGATGCGGTGGCCGTTGCTATGGCATACCTTGCGGCATATAATGCAAAAAGCGTAGGCGTTAACAATTACGTTGCCCAGTATATGTTTAACACTCCGCCGGGTACTTACCCGAGTATGGACCTGGCTAAGATGCTTGCTAAAAAGGAGATGATATATTCGCTTCACGATTCCGGATTTAAATCGTACACCGAAGTAAGGGCAGGTATTGCGCATTTTTCACCGGATGAAAAATTAGCCAAGGGACAGCTGGCGGCATCGGCGGTTATTTCTCTTTCGCTTAAACCTCATATTCTCCATGTTGTAGGTTTCAGCGAAGGGCATCACGCTATTTTTCCTGAGGAATTAATTGAAAGCTGTAAAATTGTTCACGGTGTGCTTAATAACTGCTTGAACGGGCTTCCCGATTATTCTTCTGATCCGGTTATTATAAAAAGAAAAGAGGAGCTTAAAATGGAAGCGGGGATGATTATTGATGCAGTTAGGCAGATAAGCAAAACCCCTAATGTTGATCCTCTTACAGATCCGGTTACTCTGGCTGCCGCAATTAAAGAGGGCATTCTGGATGCGCCGCATTTCAGGGGAAATCCTCATTTATGCGGAAACGTTGTTACACAGCTTATAGACGGCGCCTGGTACGCTATCAATCCGTCTGACGGCAAAAAAATATCCGAAAAGGATAGATTAAATTTAATTCTAAATAAAGGAGATAAATAATGGCAGGAATAGCAGGTATAATTACAAAAGACAAAAATGTAAAAGTCCATAATATGCTCGGAAAGATTTCTCACAGAGGGAAAAATCATCGCTTTATTGTTTTGAAAGATGGTCTTGAATTAGCAGTCAGCTCGAACGATTTCAGGTATGTTCAGGGAGACGGTGCAAAGGGAATTATTTATTCTATGCCGAAAAGAGAAGATTCAATTGGCATCGGAATGTTGGACGGAAAAATATATTTGAAAAGAGATAAATTCGGCGTTGATCCTCTCTATTATTTATATACGGAAGAAGGAAACATCGCATTTGCCTCTGAAGTAAAGGCGCTTGCCGGTTTTAATAAAGTTATAAGGGAATTGGAACCGGGTTCAATTCTGCAGAACGGAGAGATTAAAAAATATTTTACCCTCGAAAAAGGGAAAGCATTTAATAAAACAGAAGATGAAATTGCTTCAGCCCTGAGAGAAAAACTTGTCCAGTCTATTAAAAGAAGGCACGATAAAAGCATCAAGACAGGCGCCTGGCTGTCGGGAGGGCTCGATTCAAGCGCCATTTCAGCCCTGCTTAGGCCATTAATGAAAGAGCTTCATACTTTCTCGGTCGGTTTTAAAGATGCGCCCGATCTTGAATATGCAAAAATTGTAGCTGATTTTATCGGCTCGACCCACCACGAACGAATAATTTCGTTTGAAGAAGTAATTAAAATATTGCCCGATGTAATCTATCATCTTGAATCATTCGACGGGCTTTTGGTAAGGTCTTCAATTATGAATTTTCTTGTATCCGAAATGGCATCGCAATATGTCGACGAAGTATTCAGCGGTGAAGGGGGAGACGAACTCTTTGCCGGATACGAGTATATCAAACAGCTTCCGTTCGAATCGATTGAAGATGAATTAATTGATATCACCAAAAGGCTTCATAACACTGCACTTCAAAGGGTAGACCGCAGTTCTTCCGCATTCGGAACCGTTGCCCACGTGCCTTTTGTAGATGAAGATGTAGTAGCTTTTGCAACCAGAATTCCGGTTGAATACAAATTGAAGGATGGTGTTGAAAAGTGGGTTTTGAGGCAGGCTCTTAAGAACGATCTTCCTTCGGATGTGCTTAACAGGACTAAATCAAAGTTCTGGGAAGGCTCGGGTATGGGCAAGCACCTTTTCAGTTATGCCGAAGGGCTTATTTCTGACGCTGAATTTGAAAAGGAAAAGAAAATCAAATGCGGATGGGAGCTTAAATCGAAAGAGGAACTCCTTTATTACAGATTATTCAGGGATAAGTTCGGCGATATGGATAATCTCGACTGGATGGGACGTTCAAAATAGATATTGCGCAAAAGGCTAAAAAGCGTAATAAACAAATTTACCTTAGCTATGGAAAAGGGGATGCCGGCATAACAGGCGCCCCTTTTCTTATTTTATTAGCCAGCCGGAATTTAATTAGAGCTAACCATAATAAGGATATAACGTATAAAACAGGTTGACTAATTGTTAATCGATTATCATATTACATCAGGAAATTATAATTAGTCATCAAAAATTAGTGGGAGCTTGTTATGAAGAGATTTACAGCCGGAATAGCCGGCTTGCTTGCCGCGGCGCTTATAATAGGTTCATCCTTTGGCAGTTCCGTTTATGCCCAGAAAAAGAAGGATGATGATGCACGAATGAAATGGTGGCGCGATGCCCGTTTTGGTATGTTTATTCATTGGGGGCTTTATTCTATACCCGCGGGGGAATGGGGAACCAGAAAAAACGATGCCGAGTGGATTAGGACTACGGCGCAAATTCCCGTTGATGTGTACGATAAATTTGTTAAAGAATTCAACCCGATTAAATTTAATGCCGAGCAATGGGTTAAAATGGCAAAGAATGCCGGCATGAAATATATTGTTATTACAACTAAACATCATGACGGGTTCTGTCTGTTCGATTCGAAATATACCGATTTTGATGTAATGTCAACTCCTTTTAAGAGGGATATAATGAAGGAGCTTGCCGATGCAGCCCATAAAGAGGGAATTAAAATATGCTGGTATCATTCAATTATGGACTGGCATAATCCCGATTATCTTCCCCGGCGCGATTGGGAAAAAGACCGTCCCGTTACCGGAGCCGATTTCAAAAGATATGTGCAATATCTTAAAAACCAGCTTAAAGAACTTGTTACCAAGTATGGCGATATTGGAATTCTCTGGTTCGACGGGGAGTGGGAATCGACCTGGGACCATAAATACGGCAAAGAGATTTATGATTATGTAAGAAGCCTTCAGCCTTCCATCATAATAAATAACCGTGTGGATGTCGGAAGATCGGGAATGGCGGGATTGACCAAGAAAGGGGAGTTTTCGGGGGATTACGGAACGCCCGAACAGGAAATTCCGGCTACCGGACTGCCAGGGGTTGATTGGGAAACCTGTATGACCATGAATGACCACTGGGGTTATAATAAATATGATAACAACTGGAAATCGGGCAAAGAGCTTATTAGAATGCTTGCCGATATAGCCTCGAAAGGAGGGAATTTTCTCCTTAATGTGGGGCCTACAGCCGAAGGAGTTTTCCCCGATTCGAGTATTGAAAGGCTTAAGGAAATTGGCGATTGGATGAAAGTTTACGGCGAGTCAATCTATTCTACTAAAGCGAGCCCATTTAAATTCCTTGAGTGGGGAAGATGCACGCAAAAGCCGATTCCGGGGGGAACCCGTTTGTACCTTCATGTTTTCGAGTGGCCCGAAGATGGAGAACTTGAATTGCCCGGCATTTTCAACGTTCCTGAAGAGGCCTACCTGCTGAATGATACCGATAAAAAGAAACTTGATGTTGAAAGGGAAGAGGACGCCATTGTAATTCACATACCGAAACAGGCTCCTAATGAAATAAACAGCGTTGTAGTGCTGGATATTAAGGGGATGCCTGATATAAGCAATCCACCTGTAATTCAGGCGGAGTATAACCAGTTTATTAAAGATATAAAAGTTAAAGTAACCAGCGACCGCCCAAATGTGGAAATCCGTTATACCACCGATGGGAGCACGCCCTCGGATAAATCGCCGCTTTACAGAAACCCTATTCTGCTTAAAGAAAGCGCTACAATTACCGCGCGCTGTTTCAGGAATGGGGAAGCCGTAAGCGCACCGATAGCCGATTCCTTTACAAAAGTAGTTCCGTCACCGGCACAAGAGGTAAAAAATGCCGCTAAAGGCATTGCATATTCCTATTATGAAGGCGATTGGGATAAAGTGCCTGATTTTAATGAGTTAAAGCCGGTTAAAGAGGGAGTTTCTAATACCATTGATGTAGCTCCCAAGCAAAAACCTGAATATTTCGCTTTTGATTACGCCGGTTATATCAAATTGGCAAAAGATGGTGTATATAAGCTTTCAATTGATTCGGACGACGGGAGCATTCTTTATGTAGACGGTAAACCGGCTGTTGACAATGACGGATTGCACGGAATAACAGAAAAAAGCGCTTCTTTGCCTCTTGCTAAGGGATATCATAAAATTGAAGTAAAATATTTCAATAAAACTGGCGGGAACGATTTGAAAGTATATATTGAAACCCACGGAATGAAAAAACAGGTTATCCCTTCTTCAATCTTATTTCATTAGAAACTATAGGTAAGAAAAAACTGCTTTTAATAAATTTATCCCTGCCTAAACGGCGGGGATATTTTTTATAGGCAAATCCTGT
>DAHYUM010000183.1 GCA_027398005.1 bacterium | reverse complement strand
TTGTTTTGCTGTGTTGTTTGTTGGGTGGCTGCTTTTGAGTCTGCTGTTTTTGGATCAACTCCTTTCTTTTCGTCGGTGCCCGATATTTGCTTTTCGGCTTCGTTAAATACTTTTTCTACACCTTTATCAATTTGTTTTTCGGCACGTTTCTGCGCTTCCGATTTGACTTTTTCTTCAGTCTTCTTTTTCAGTTTGTCTAATAGCTGGGCATTCGTATTATCAATAAACCCGATTGCAAACATTAATATTACTGCCAAAAATACCTTTTTCATTACTCCCTCCGAAAGATGATTCTTACTAAGTATTTATATTGTTGTTAGATATTCAAACTCTTATAAGCACAGGATGAAAAGAACAATTTAAATTACAATAAATGCCATCATGCTAATGAAAAATTAAAGTATAATAATTTTAATAATTTAGTGCTGGCAAAATGAGGCATCATAAAATAATCCATATTTCGGGTTTTGTTTAGTTTTGGTTTAAAGATTTTTTGCAAAATAAATTAATAAGATGGGATTGTCAATGCCATGCGGCAAAGAGCACAACATATCCTATTATGCTGCGCGCTTTATTTAATTTTTTGAAAGCAGGTTGGAATTAAAAACAATTTGAAAGTCTTAAATGAGATTCATTTTGTTTAAAAGTAATGCGGCGAAAATATAATGATATCTCCCTGGTTATCGAGTGCCGCACGAAGTGCGGTGTACCGAGATAAGCGGAATATCAATTACCCGAAGCATCGAAGACAAGCACCTCAAAAGGCATAAGAGTAACGGAAAAAGGAGTTCCCCCTTTGGCATAAACGGATTTTACCCGCTGGTCGGTATAAGAAGCCTTAAGCCGGTAATTATGCGCGCTTTGCCTTGGCAGTTCAAATGCCTGCGCTATATCTATAGTAATGGTTTGCGGTTTATCATCCGGGTTACGCATGCAAATAACCCCTTTGTTATCCCTCCATGCCGCATATGCATAAGGTTCCCCTTTGTTCGGGTCCCCGGTTACCCAATGTGTATCAATAAGAATTTGCGAGTGTTTCACATTCCAGCGTATGCACTCTGCAAGGTCATCCCATGCTTTACCGTTCATTAAATCGGGCGATAAATACAACTCCTGCAAATTTGTGCCAAGTGCAAAATAGCTTCTGAATTCATTCGTCATATTGTTGCCGGCTTCACTTGTTTTTTTTGCCTGGTACTTATGCCCTAAAACAACGCCATGGAACATAAGGCTGTTCAACGGATAAAGCGGTGCGCGTTTAACAACCATCTTGTAAGCTTCGCCGTCGCGGAAATTCATGCCGCGCTCCCTGTTATCCCCTTTGCCAATCCAGTTAACATCCCCGTTTCCCATACGCCAGGTGCAATCAACGTGGTTAAGCCAGTAGGGCGAGGGCCATGTTCCTACGGTAGTATTAATAAAAACATTCTTATCGGCTTTATGCAGGTCGGCAGAAATCTGGCATAGTCGCATAAAATGCGCAGTCGATTTAAGATTGCCGAAAGTAAGCCCGTTATTCTCGTATGGCGCGGCGTTATCCCATTTGAAATAATTAATTCCGTAATCCTTCATAAAGTTAAGACACAGATTTTCGAATAGCTTATAATAACCATTGTAGCTTAAATCGAGCGATTTAGCATTTGGAGGCAAAGCGCCTGCTTTTTTAGCCAGAGCAATCCTCTCTTCCTGTCCCCCGTAGCCGCCGCAAGGCGAAATCCACAACCCGAGCCGGGCGCCGCTTGTAGAATCGAGATATTTTTTCAGAGTGCCGAATCCGTTAGTGAAACGGGTAGAATCGGGGACCCAAAAATTAAGGTTCGGATTGTCCCATCCGTCGTCCAGCACAAAGCCGTCCAGTTTTACCCCTCTCTTTTTTACAAGTTCGTCGTAAAAGCTTTTGGCAACTTTAATCAGTTTTGCCTCCGAGAGGTCTTCGGCAAGGTCGTACCATGCGTTGTAATGTAAATACCTTCTCGATTTTGAAGCTCTTTCCCTCTCTATATAATATAGGAATGTCCTTCTTCTCTGCTCGGCGGGGAATACTCCCATCATCGTGCTGATTGTATAGTTATCGCCGGCATTAAAAACAAGCTGGGTAGGCATTGTAAGAGCCGTTGCACCTGCATCCGCCGCTTCGGCAAGGTATCCGGGCTGTTCAATACCGGCAATAATATCGGTACCGGGTATTAAATAAGGCGAGCCGGGCACGGTGCCTATTGAATTAGCCGCTGAATATTCCACCGGAATGCGGAATAAATTGATTGAAGTGATAGTTATGGTTTTTTCCTCTTTACCCCGGGTTATATTATAGATTTGCCTTATATAATTTGAGCCGTCCCTCAGTTCGGCCTCCCATTTAATTTCCATTCCGCTTTGTTTGTTCAATAGTGTAAGCGTAATTCCTTTCCCTTTAATATGCCCGGCAACACGAGGGTTTTCTGCATCCGGTTTAATGTTAATAATTTCTGGACCTTTTGTAACCATAAAATCGTCCGAATCGATAGTGCCGAGTGAATCGGCCGCGAAGCGGAATAAGGAAATGGGTGCAAAATTAACCGCGCCATTATTTAGAACATCGGTAAAGGTTATTAATCTTAATCTATTATCCTTTATCTGCCAGAGTGCATTAATAAGGTTGTTCTTCAGACCGAATTCATTCTCGTTCAGGTATGCATGTGCCTGCGCCGGTTTTACCGGCATAGTCCACAAAACTGTAGTTCCGTTATTGCCGGCAGTTGGGGTAGTCTTTTTCTTAGACTGGGCTGTTAATGAGGTGCTTAGAATTGCAAAGCTTAAAAGCAGGGGGGCAAGTATAACAAGCAAAAATTTTTTCATGTTTTTTCGCCTAATAAGATTATCAAATATTAATCAGAAATTATAGTGTTGATAAGTTACTTATTTAGTAGGCAAGAAAGCAACGGCTTAGTTAAATGAAAATACTTTTACTTCAAATTGCCGGTATTATTTAAGCCTTGCCATTTATATGGTGTAAATGAAAGGAAAAGAGATTGAAGGTTATAGTTGGTTTATTTAAAAATAACAATGCAATAGCCAGCTGCGGGGCTATTGCATTGATTTTATAAATAATACTTAGTTAATATAAATAACCGTTCCCCCTCCATTTCCACCACCGCCGAACCTCGGATTTACTATGCTGTTAAAAATGGAGCCGAATGAGAATGACAACCCTACGGATGCGAAATATGAATATTGGGTTTCGAGCTGTCTTATGCGCAAAAGTACATCCTCTACGCTGGCGCCGCTTCGTGCAAGCGATATCTGGTTCCTGATTTTTGAATAGTCGAACAAGCAGTTTAGCGATAAACCTTTAAGCAGATTAATGGAAAAATATGTGTCGAACGAAAGATAATATTTGTTCATATCGTGAAGATAATTGGATCCGGAAATTCCAAGGCTTGCCGATCCCCACGGCTGGGTTAGGCTTAAATTGACCGATACCGATTGAGTATAAAGATATTCGCTTTCCTTAAAGAAAATTGTCTGTTCAAAATACTTGTTGTAAGAGGGGCCAATTTTATAGGCAAATCGAAGCTGTTTATTGAACGACTCGGTATAGGGGAATAGGTTGTATTCAACTCCTCCCAGAAGCGACCAGCTGAAATCAATATTGCCGTATGTCGATTTTGATGCCGCCCCCCACATACCCCAGGACCAGTGGTCCGATATGGATTTTACCATACTGCCGCCTAAATTCATGCTGCGTGTAATACTTGTAAATTCGTAGTTCTCGCCGTCAACTTCGTAATTATAAATATTTTCGTTGTAAGAATTGCTTAATGAAAAACTTAGTCTTAAATCTTCGGTTGTGCGGTTAGCCGAAAAAGAACCGGATAAACTTGATGATTTTGAAGAAGCTTCGCCATTAAAGAAGCCGTTAAAACTGGTTTTGAAAACCCAAGAATTCCATGGGTCCTCCGAACGCAATGGTTTGCCCCCGTCGTTTTCAGCAAAATCTATATTCAATTTTTCAATCACGGGGGAATTGTGAAGGTAATTTAACAATCCTATTTTCATTCCCTTGGTAACCTTAAAACGCACATTATCTTCCGAATCGAATTGGTTGGTAATTACTTTTATTGTATCCAGCTTTCCTTCAAATTTATTCTTGCCGTAGAATAATAATTTATATTCCGAGCCGGAGGAACCTGTTGACTGCGAGGTAACTAGTATATGAATGTCTGCATCTTTTCTGTCGTTAACATAATCTACAACTGGAATCTGTTTCTTAAGGTATTGCATATCGGTGTAGTTGCCGCTTACGTACACTTTTATATTGCCGCTGCTTTTGTTTTCCCCCTTTTGTCCGTAACTGAAACCGCAAAAAATAATTATTAGAATAGCCGTAATATAAGTTTTCATTAATCCTCCGTTTAAAGATATTAAATATGGGGAATAGAGCCCCGTATAATTATGTAAAATTAAATTAATAAAAGCCGGCATGCGCCGGCTCTAACAAAAAGGAGATGCTTCGGTTACCATCTAAGGGTGTTAGGCAAGCCTATAAGTTCATTAAGGCGCTGTTCAATTATTTGGGTCTTATTCTTCTTTCTTTCAGTAAGAGTAGTTTGCAGCGATTTAATCTGTTCCTCTAATTTTTCTACAGTTTTCTGTTTTTCGGCTTCTTTCATCTCAAATAAGGTGTTAAGGCGTTTCTTTATTTCATCTAAAAGTTTCTGTTTGTTAACACTTTTGTCCTTCTCCAAATAAGGAGCAATGAATTTGTTGAAAAAATCCTCATTTTTAGTATCTGGTGATTTCTCTTTGTCGACGGTTTTTGCAAGATTGTTTTTACCTGAAATTGAATACGCCGCAAGCCCGTAATAACCGAACATATTTTTTATCGACTTTTTCTCCTCCTGGGTCAGATTGTCGTATTTTTCGGAACTGAATGTACTTTTACCGTTTCTTTCATAGCGGTAAACATGTGAAAGGCTTTCAACTTCCCCTTCCAATTTCTGGATCTCAGGGTTGTCATAATAATATTGATAATTTTGGAAAGGATCCTGGGCATTATAAGAAGCATCGAGTAGATAAGCATCTAGCGACCGGTTATAATTGGCAGCCGTTGCAGAAATGCCGGTATCCACCTGTGCTCTGATAGTTATTGTTAAACCGATTAACATGGGAAAAATAAATTTAATTAGCTGTTTCATTTTATACCTCTTAATTGTTTATACAAAATTTTAATGAATCAATTCCCGATTCGATTGCGTTTACTGTGGTGTTCCATTCTTTGTCAGCTATATTTGGATCTTTGTTAATATGTGATATGGTGTTAGAAATTTCTGCAATTTTGGCCCTTTGTTCTGTATCGTCCCATTTTATAGC
>DAHYUM010000182.1 GCA_027398005.1 bacterium | reverse complement strand
ATAATTGCAAACAGATCCCTTAATTTTACATACCTGAACCCTTTCAGTTTCATTATCTCGGCCGATTATTCGGCTCAGTTAAGGAATGACGATAACTTAATTATGGGTCTTACCTTTGAGATTGTGCCATTTAAGAATTTCGCGTTACAGGGCACCTGGCTTATAGACGATATGGATTTCCGCACTTTGTTCAAGCCGGGCGGGGCAAGGGATAATAAATTCGCCCTTCAGGCGGGTATTTTATGGAACGAGTTCATTCTGCCCGATTTGTGCTTAACTGCAGAATATACGAGGCTCGATCCCTACGTTTATACGCACCGCACAAATGTTACTTCATATACTCACTGGAATCTTTCTCTGGGGCATCATCTGCCCCCCAATTCGGATGAGATAATTTTAAAGGCCGGGTATAATTTTTCTCAGCGCATTAGGATGTGCGCTTCGTTCTCTTACCAGCGTTCCGCAGAAGGATTTACACAGAATACAAAGGGGGAGATAATTTTTAACAGCGGGGGCAATCTTCTAAGGGGGGATGGCGACCTCAATTCGATGCCCGCATTCCTTAAGGGGAACAGGTACGATAAAAAAACTTTATGCCTTAACCTTTATATTGAGCCGGTTAAACAGATTTATCTCTCAATTAATTATACCAGGATTATGCAGGACATTTTTTACCTTGGAGCTTCTTCATCGGATGATATTTTATACTTTACTTTTGGAACCGATTTTTAAATAATTCATTAAAGCTGTTTAATTACAAAAGCCCGGCGCATCCATTGCCGGGCTTTTTATTATATACTGTTTACTATTTCATATAGATTAACTTTGATGCCGAAGAGAATATCCTGCCGTTCGATTTTGATATTGCGCTTATCTTAAGAATGTACATTCCGCTGGAATACTTCCCTGCATTCCACAAAATTCTATGAATCCCCGCATTAATATCGGATGAAACAAGCGTCTCAATTTTCTGCCCTATTGTATTGTAAATTGTTATTTCAACACGGCTCTCTTCGGGGAGCGAATATATAATTGTTGTAGAAGGGTTGAACGGGTTGGGGTAGCCTGCAATTTTAAACTCAACCGGCAATTCCATTTTCTCCGCGCTTATCATATTATCAAATTTCCGCAATTCATTTCCGCCGCATTCGCATTTTACGGTATAAACGGGACCGTCGTCAATCGCCTGTCCCCATTTACCCTGATTCTTAGGCACGGTTACCTTAAAAGGCGCAACCGCAATATTGCCGCTAGAATCGGCCGCGCTTAAGTAAACTGTATATACTCTTCCGTTGCCGCCTCCTTCTCTTTCGGCGCGCAGTTCAACCGATTTGCATTCTCCGCATATTATTATATCTTTAATCGTGTTCCCGTCTCCAGTTGAGTTTTTCGGCTCGTCGCAAGTTACCGAATCGATTTGCGCAGACGAGACAGGTATCGAACCATAAATATTATCCTCAATTTTCGATATCATCTTATCAAGCTGGATCTTTACCATCTTATGGTTTGCTGGCCATAATTCTATTGAAGGCTTTAAGGTAATTACCGGAGGTGTAAGGTCGGCGAATGCCGCATATACCTGATGGTCCTTTCTTACATTATTAAATGTATAACCGGCAGGGGTGCCTATATTAATTCCGTCAACTATTATGCTTTTAATCTGGTAGCCCGGATTAGGAGTAAAATTATAGGTAACAGAGCCTCCTTCGGTTACGGATGTAATGCCCGATGGTGAAACTGTGCCCAAATTATTTGACGAGGCGGAAACATAATATATCCGGGGCGGGGGATTGAGATATGCCTCATTTACTGACAAGGCATCGGTGCGCATTACATTAAGCGCGTCAATATTATCGGTACCGGTGCTTACCGTTATAGCAAAATCGAGCGTTATTGTTTGTCCCGGGTTAAGGCTAAAAGGAGCTGAATTAATTACAATCCTCCTGTCGCCGGGGGGCTGAAGCATTCCGTCGTTCCAGCCTGTGCCGGTAACCGGATTCCCGTCTAGGGGTGTGGTTGTGTTTGTACCTGTAACCGGATTAAAATATGGAGTGCCGTTAGCAGTTAGGCCATTCATAAAGTTGAACAATTCCCATTTATTCGAAGGATCGGTTAAAGGGTAAACGCCCCCGTTTATGTAATAGGCAAAACTCTGCATCGGATTACCCTCTATTGGCCCTTTAAGATAATGGAGCGCTACTGCAGGTGTGGTTGTTCCGTATATAGCGTCGTAAGGGTATGCTTTGTAATTGAAGCCGAGGTTATTGGAAGGATCGCATCCGCTATAATCTGTATAGGCATCACCAATATCTATATCGCTCCAGAAAGATGCTGTTGTATTACTCCAGATATCGCTGCTTTTGTTGGTAATAATATATTTAATGAATACCGTATTGTTTAAAGCGCCCGGATACCTTTCCCATCCGTATATAATTTGCTTTACTTCGGCTCCCATTGGCAGTGTCGGATAATTTGAAAACGCGATATGCGAAGAGGGATTCAAATCATTATAAATTGTAAACAAAGTCTGGTCTCCAATAAGCATTGGCGTACCATCGGTATTAACCGGCGCGCCCAAATCGGCGGGCCATTCGGCATAATCAATATTCGAGCCTGCGCTGTCTCCACGCGAGATTTTATAAATTCTGAACCTTGTATTATCCGGATCGGACCAGGTGCCTGCCTGTTCCGGTCCTGCCTGGAAATCGGAATTATAATGTGCCGCGGCACCATGAATATCGCCGTTATAAGGGGCGCTTAGCCAAAGCCCAGCCTGGTACAGGCAGTGTTTGCCGCTTCCTTTAGGCCATTCTAGTCCGCCTACTGCAACAGGGTATGTTTCCTGCAGGGCAATCCTGCCATTGCGCGTAAGTCTCATATTCATATTATTCGCGTCAAAATTTTTAATGCGCAGAATGTTGCCTGTTACCGGAATTTGCAGAATACCCGGAGAGCTGTTGCATACAAGTGTAACAGGAACAAGAGTACCATAATTATCCAATAGAGAAAAAATACCCAAGTCAAGATTAGAGTAGGGGAAAATCAAAAAAGCCTGCTGTTGATAAAAACCAATAGCTTTGTACGGGCTTGAATTGGTAATGTTAATCATTCGTCCCTGCGACTCGCTTTCCTCAAATACTCCGAAATCGATTAGGGAAGGGGAAACAGATAGTTGCGAAAGTCCCTGCGGATCGAAAGGGGTGAAAAACTGGGTGTAAGTACCTCCCCTGTAATCGCCGTCGTTCATAGAGGCGCTTGCGTCTGTGCAGATATTGGTAATGCCCGTGTCATCTTCCATTTTCCAGTAACCTACCAGCCCCGCTACTGCGGCGGGGGATTCGATGCCGTTCATTCCCGCCATCAGAGCGGATGAATTAAGGGGCATATTCCAGAATTTTAGTTCATCTATACAGCCGAAAAACCGGCGGTTAACGGTGGGCAGAGAGGTGAGCCCTATACGTACATCGCCTGCCGGGGGCAGTGTAACAGGGGCAGATGCAGTACCCGTTTCAATGCCGTTAATATAAACCCTTATATTGGCCCCGTCGAATGTCCCGGCTACGTGCGTCCATTGGAACATTGGAATGCGTACCGGGCCGCTGGTTACATTATAGGTTGAAGAAGGGGTGCCGTCTGAAATCCTAAAAAGAAGGAAAGGATTTGATTCGGGTAAATCCTTTTTTAACGAAAGGGTATAAACGAACAGGGTATCCATTGGAATGTTCTTGTAGCGGATAAGTATGGTAGATTCATCCTGCAGCATTCTCATAGGATAGATCCATGCTTCGATAGTAAAAGCTGAAGTTGCATTTACACAGTTCATAATGCGTATGTTCTGGCTTGATGAACCGGTTATTGAGGCAGAGCGTACTCCCTGCGCTGTCTGCCCGAATGAATTGACTGAGAACAGTACATACAAAAGAAATAAGATTAGCGGTTTTTTCATAGTAACTCCTTTTTATTAATTATTTTATTTTGGAGCAAACGGAGCAAAATGAAAAAACTTTTATGCCGGTATAATGGAATCTTAAAATTTCTTAGCAATTAACCATAAATACCATTTTTGCGGTAATACATTATTGCGGACTGGAGGGTACCCGCCCCAACCGGATAAAATTTCCTTTTTGAATTTCTGGTCTATTGTGGAAAAAACAATTGGGATGGGATGACACTTTATGCAAGGTAATACTTGGCGGGGGAAAAGTCAATTGGGGGGAGTGATATTGCTTTTTTAGGGGTACTTCAGCTTCTGTAGTATCGGTTTTTTTGAGTATATTCAGTCCAAAATAGTGGAATAATGGGCTTATGGATTCGATACAAGAACTTAAAGGGATAATTGAAAACTTTGTAAAGGAGAGGGAATGGAACCGGTTCCATTCCCCCAAGAACCTAGCTATGGCATTAAGCGGCGAGGCTGCCGAAATTCTGGAACTCTTCCAGTGGCTTACCGAGGAGGAGAGCTATAATCTGGATGAGGATAAAAGGGAGAAACTGAAACAGGAGATTGGTGACGTGATGGTTTACCTGTTAAACCTATCCTCAAAATTCGGCATTGACCCGGTTGAAGCTGGAATCTATAAAATGGGGCTAAATGGGTTAAAATACCCGGTTGAAAAAGCCAAAGGGAACGCTAAAAAATATAACGAATTCTAATCCGTTTTAAGGTTTTGTGTAGATTTATTCAATTTGTAAAGGACAGGGAAGGGGCAGGCAGGTCTATCCGGCAGTAAATCATAGAAATAGGTAAGTGATACAATAAAAAAACCCCAAAAACGTAAGTTTAAGGGGTTTTAGTGGGCCCTGAAGGAATTGAACCTCCGACCCTCTGATTATGAGTCAGACGCTCTAACCAACTGAGCTAAGGGCCCAAAACGTGGGTTCAAACATATTAAATTTACCGCGTTAATGCAATTTTAATTTTATAATGGTTAAAAATAATTTAAAATACCGTTAAATAATAATATATTTTGTTGAATAAAATATTTAAATAATGGTGCTAAAATGTTGCGCCAGAGTAAATTAAACTTTATATTTGTGTTCCTATTTGCCGGGGTGGCGGAATAGGTAGACGCACAGGACTTAAAATCCTGTGGGTGGTATCACCCGTGCCGGTTCGAGTCCGGCCCTCGGTACAAATATTGTAGGGTTCTTAGCTCAGTTGGTTAGAGCGTCTGCTTGACGTGCAGAAGGTCATAGGTTCGAATCCTATAGAACCCACGATACTCGGAGTAACATCCGATTTTTTTTAATTTTAAATATGAATATGGATAAAATTAAAATAAAATTTCCTGACGGCTCTGAAAGAGAATACGATTCAGGCATTACCCCCCTTCAGATAGCCCAGTCAATTTCGCGCAAGCTTGCCGAAGAAGCGCTTGTATGCGACATTA
>DAHYUM010000181.1 GCA_027398005.1 bacterium | reverse complement strand
GGTGAAAGGAATACTGCGCTTGGCGATACGATGATAACCGAATACCGCAGTTCGCGCTACAACGGAATAGATGTTTTTCCTGTGCCTTTCATCCCCGCGGGCAAAATAATACTTACCAAATACAAAAATCTTGCCGTAGGAGTAGGAAGGGATATAAGGATAGGCAAACAGATTCAGGAAAGGAAAAGGATTGTGGAATATACAATCAGCGCCAAAATCGACTTCAATTATGTAACAGGCGACATGATTGTTATGGGAAGCAGTTTGTAATAATGTACGGGGGAAAAATTATCTGCATTATTTTCCCCCGGTTTTTAAAAGAGGTGTTTAAATGGGAATCATATCATCCGAAGAGGTAATAAACGAAGCCAACCTGGGGAAAGAAACAGACCCCTTGATACTTGCCCCCCATATTGAAGCGGCCGAAATTGAACTGCGGAAAATTCTTGGCAGCGAAAAATATTCGCAGATCGAATCGTACCAGTCAACATTAAATGAAACTGAAAGAAGAACTTTCAACGAAGTGCGCAAGGGGGCCGTTTACCTTGCTATGGCTTACGCGGTGCATCCCCTTAATATTAATACTCAGGGGGGAGGAATTGTAAAGGTTAAAGGATGGGATAAATCGAAGAGCGAGCTTCTTAATTCTTCCGAAGCAGATGAAATGAGCCGCTATTTCAGGGAAACGGCTATGCTGTTTCTAAAGCCCTACGTCCCGCCATCGTTCGAAACTGGGGATGATATTGATACCGATGATTTTTTTATGGGCGCGCTATGAAAGAATATATTGCAGGAGGATTAAAAGATTTCACCCGCGCGGCTTACGTAAGTCTTACAGATATTATCTGCCGCGAAGCGGAACTGGCGGCAAGGAAAAGTCTGCGCGGTTTAAACGTGAAAATGAATGAAGCCGGAAAGGGCGCGGGATTTATAAGGGAGATGGAATTTACGCTTCTTCCCCGTAAAGGGGTTCTTGGAAATGTGTACCGGGCATACAGCGGAATATTTAAGAGCGGGAGCGCAATTAAACTGTACAAACCGGAATTAATTCATCCCAATAGAATTAAGGACATAAGTAAAGAGGATAAGGCCGGCGGACTATCGCTTCTCCCCCTTGCAGTTAAGCAGGCTGGAATAAGGATTAATGAAATAATTAAATCTTACGGAGGGGAGGATGAACGGATTTGAAGCAGGCAAAATGATTAAAGAATGCCTATCGGCCGCGGCTTCGGTTAAAGGAAATTCCCTTTACGGAATAGCGGTTGAAAATGACCCTTACATGGAATTGGAAAAGAGGCTTCCCTTTATTCTTGTTGAAGAATGCGGCTCGGTGATAATAACAAATCCGCAGGGGTGCCCCGTTGAATACCTCCATACTATTGAATTGACCTGCGCGGTTAAGGGGGAGGGAATTAAAAGGGATGAATACAGGATGAAATCTTTTTCCACTGCCGAATGCGTTGTAAACGAACTGCAGAAATTATCTGTTTACGGATGCGGCATATTCCCCAGGGAAATGACCCCCGGTGAAGTGATGATTGGAAGCCTGAAATGCAGCGCGGTAAAACTGACCGTTGAAATAAAAACATTATTTAATGATGATTAATCGGAGGTGAATAAATGAGCAGGGCTGGAATTAAACAAATTGTATTATGCGGGCCGGGTACTCTTTCGGGCACTCCTGCCAATCCGGTGCCCATTGGTCTGCGCGGAACCGGAACGATGGAAATTACCCCTTTCAAAACTGTTAAGGATTACAGGGGGCGCGAACTGCCCAATATGGACGACGTTAAAATTGAAGCGGAGAGCTTTCAGCCTTCCCTAAGAATGCTGAAGCAGTTAATTGAGTTTACAAACCACAATTGCGATGCGCAGGTAACAAGCGTAAAGCAGAATCTTTCGGCGGGGGAGGTGTACCGCTTTGAAGGGGAAAACTCCCCCGGAATTGATTTTGAACTGATTTATAGTGCCGATAAAAGGAGCATTAAAGTAACGCTGGAAAGGGCCTATCCTGCCGGAGTGCTTGCTTCAATTTTAAGTGAGTCGGCTTTACTTGGGGCTGCTATAATACCGGGGCTATTGAACGAGGAGGGAAAAGATTTTTCCAGATACAGAATGCCCTATACAATTTCAATAGAATCGCCCGCTGAAACACTTATATGCGCAGATACCGATTTCGATTCGAGAAAGATTTCAATTAAGAGCAAGGGAAAGAAGAGCGCGTTCAATTCCTCTTTTGTCGATTACCTTACCGTAAGCATAGAACTTTCAACCAGGAATTCTTCAATTGCCTCTCTGCTCGAACAGAGGAATAAGGGAATAAGCCCGTTCATTAAATGGAAGGAATCGAACGGAGGCAATTATTACGACGCGTTCGAAATTGCCGCGGGGGTTCTGGCACAGAAAACAGAATTAAAAAACAGCGACGATGAGAGGCAGATTAAGATTGTTTACGAAGCCGATATCCCGATATACGATATCCTTTTCGAGTTCGGAGCCGGCAAGGGAGGGGATGAAACCGATACCGAAGGTATTAAAGGGGGAACGGTTAAAATAGGATAACACAACATCCAAACAAAAACAGAGGAATAAAATGAAGAACTGGAAAACAACAATAGGGGGACTTCTGATGACCATAGGGCTGGCGCTCGGGCAATCGGATGAATTAAAGAACTACGGATTGATTCTGCAGGGTATTGGAGGGCTTCTGCTCGGGTTTGCGGCCAAGGACAACAATGTTACCGGAGGCACTGTAAGCCAATGAGCAATAAGCTGTTGCTAGCGGTAATAATGCTCTCTTTTATTGCGGGGGGCATCTGCGGTTACGCGGTTAAATCGGCCTTTACCGGCAAGGGCGCTTATGAAAATTCCGGCATAAAGACGGAAATTGTTCTGCGCAAAGTGCCGGTTACAATTAAGGAGACGAAATTTATTGTAAAAGAAAAGGCCGTTCTGTGCGCTGAAGCCGCAGTGCCCCCTTTTTCATTTGCCGATTCGGTTAAAGGAGTAAAAGACAGCGTGGAATATAATATTATCCACGTAATTAATAAAAACGATTCAATCGAAAGCAGGTGGGACGTTAAACTGACGGGACTATTAAAGGAAACGGTGAGGGAAAAGACATTACTGCAGATAAAGCAGATTGAAGTGCCCGAGCCCTTCTATTCCGACGGGTGGTTCTGGTCCACTTTAATAGCCGTGCCACTGCTGTTTTTGGCAATAATATTTTAAGGCGGCTAAAATGCAGGTTACAACAGAAATGATATTGTTCATCAGCGTTATGGTAAGCGCGGCGGTATCCATAATTGTTTATATGAATTCGATAGACAGGAGGGTAACCGTGCTCGAATCGAAAGCGATAAACAAGGAAGAGTTCTACGAAAAAATTGAAGAGCTTAAAGAGGCAATCTCTTTTAAGATTGAGTGCGAAATTGGCAAATGCCGCGAGAACAACTGCCGCTGAAGGATGGATTAAAATGCAGAGGAAAACATATTTAATAAACGGCAAAAAATTCCTGCTTAAAGAGGATTTTACAATTGAGGAATGCGAAGAGATTCAAAAGCTTATGGAACAGATTTATGAATCCGGCTCCGGTAATTCAACCGCAATATACTCTTTCGGAGGAATAAAGAAATTTCTATCGAAGTCCTTATCGCCGGCTGAGGAAATTAAAGCCGGTGATGAAACCGATTTCGGCAAGGCGGCCGAATCGGTTGCCCTGGAGGTAATTAAGGATTTTTTTTTAAGACGGCTTCGGTTAACAAATTCTACCGCGGAATATTTCAAAGCCTTAATGAAAGAATTCGGGACGCCGCAGGCAGAATAAACGATTTTTGCCCCGGCGGGCATGAATGCTTTGAAGGGGATTTTAAGCCGGAGGGGTTTGACGTTCTGCTTTACGAATTGAGCGGAGGCGATATTACAAAGGCGCAAAAAATAAGGAAATATCCCCTTAAGAAGGCTTATTACTTTTGTTATATGAAGAGGCTCGAACGGCTAAATACATCGCTAGGCATTATTGCACGACTTGAAAGGAGTAAAAGTGAACAGCACATTTAAGATAACGGTGGATCTTGATGCCGCAAAAGCGGAAGAGAAAATAGACGCGATTGAAAAGCGCGCCGGCGGACTTATAGAAAAGCTTAAAGAACCGGTTGAAATGAATATCGAAGAATCCTCTGCAGTTGATAACAGGACCGGCAGAAAGGCTTCTCTTCTGTTGGACGAAATGACCTCCCCCGGAATGATTGAAAAAAATGAATATGAGAAGAATCAGTCCGATATAACTTCTCTGGAAAGGAAGTATTCCGCCGAGAGGGAACGGATTGACAGGGATGAATACAGGAGCAGAAAAGAGAACCTGGACTCGGCGCTTATATCAACACAATTATTCCTGGGCAAAAAAGCCGCGTTATATAAGGTAATGTCTATAGCCGAAGCGACAATAAGCGCATTCAACGCCGCAAACGCGGCCCTCCTTCCGCCCCCGGTAGGCGCTGGACCTATACTGGGCGAAATTCAGGCGGCAATTGTTTTAATGAACGGAATGAAACGGGTAGAGAAAATATCGGCAACTCAAATACCCGGTTACGCAAACGGGGGAATTGTAGTGGGCGAAAGGGGGCCCGAAGTAATTGAGAACATGCAGGATTATGCCGCCGGGCGCGAAGAGCTTATAAGAAGAACAATTGCGGCTGTTGAAGAAGGGTACAGCAGGCACCCGGCCCTGCAATATGACGCCGTAAGGGAAATTAAAAATTTGAGGGAAGACTTGAATAAGCTGTTTGAAAGGCCGGCGGTGGCATACCTTAATGACAGCGAAGCCAAAAAAGTGTATAACCGGGGAAGCTGGATTGCAAGGAAGGGAAGATAATGCTAAAAATTAAATTCAGGAACGGATTTGAAGGGGAGCCGGTTGACTGGACCCCCTATATGGTTCTTCAGGAGGCAGGACCGGTTAAAAGAATGGTGGAAAGCGATAACCCCGGCGAGGCAGGCCTTGTTGTATTCGATAATGTGGAGCTTTCATTCAGATACGAAGAGGGGAATCCGGTTTACGGGGCTTTTTATGGAAATCCGGGTTACGGCGATTTATATCTGTTTGAATTATATGCCATTAAGAGAAACAAGGATGAAATAAAACTGTTCGAGGGAATTGTTGATTTTACCACTATTGAATGGGACCTGAATGAAAAGAAAATCAGATTTACCCTTACCGATAAAATAATGGCATTAAGCCTTCTTACCGATGCCGAGCCGCAGAGAGGAAATATTAATGACGCCTCGGCCCGTTTGAACTGCGGGGAGTACCTTACCGATTATATCAAAAGAATTATTCCGGGCATGGGGGTGTGGATTGAAATACAGACCTATGAATTAATAAACAACGGCGGAACACTGGAAAGGGGGAATCCT
>DAHYUM010000180.1 GCA_027398005.1 bacterium | reverse complement strand
TTTTGAAAATGACATTAAGAAAGGGAAAAACTCAACCGTAATTCTTTATAAGAACACGGCTAACCTTATTATAGGCAACGTTCTTATGAAAGACGGCATGACCTTGATTAAAACAATTTCCGCCGGCGTTATTATTAAAAAACTTAGAAGCAAAGGAATGGTTTACCAGCAGGCATTGAATATTGCCAATCCCATTACAGTAGATACTCAATCGCTCTACAATCCGAATTACAGTTATTTAAGCTATCTGGTGCCGGGTCTGCTTGCCTTTACTCTACAGCTTGTAATAATGATTTCATCTGTAATAGTAATCAGTTCCGAATTTTCGCACGGTACTTTTCCCGAACTGCTTTCATTATCGGGCAATAATATCTACAAGATTATCATCGGCAAAATGATTCCCCACCTGCTTATACACACAGCCACTATTTTTATGATAATTGGTATAATATTCCCCATAGCGGATATTAGAACGGCAGGCTCGCCGGTTGCGGTAATTATTTTCTTCATACTTTTTACTGCGGCCTGCCTATCTTCTGGCATATTCATTTCAAGCGCATTCCACGACCAGATGTTCGCTACCGAGCTGGCATTATTCATTAATATGCCCGCATTTATTTTTTCAGGCTATACATTCCCAATCTGGGCAATGCCGGCGGTGCATAGAATTTTTGCCGCCTCCCTCCCTTTTACATACCTGATTTCCGGATTCTTTAAACTGTATCAGATGGATGCTCCTCCGCTTTATTCCCTTAACGAATCCCTCATTTTTATTCTCTTTACTGTTATAGGGTTTTTACTTAGCGCGGCAGCATTAAAAATTCATATTAGAAAATATTATAAAATTAAAGTGTAGAATAATGATTAACGCCATAAAAGAAATATTCAAACGGGAACTTAGGCTTACCGCCCGCGATATTAATATAATCTCCATTATCCTTCTGGCTCCCCTATTCTATTCATTCTTCTACGGCTCAATTTACATAAACAAAGTGGAACGGAAGCTCCCCATTGTAATTTATGACGAGGATATGAGCCAGACTACACGCACCATTGCAGAGCATTTAAACGCAAGCCAAATGATTAACGTTACCGGTTATGTAAACGACTTCAATAGCGGTATTGATAAGATAAACTCGAACCAGGCTTACGGTATGGTTTATTTTCCCAAAGGATTTGAGGCAGGACTTAAATTGTACCGGGGCGCCACCGTTAAAACCTACTTAAATACAACCCGGTTCCTGGTTTCCAACGATATCAACATAGCCATAAATGAAGTGATAATAAATGAGAATGCCGATATTAAATTGAAATTTTTCGAAAAAGCGGGTTTCAGTTACGGGCAGGCAAAGGAACTTGTAGAACCGGTAAAATATGATGTCCGCCCCCTTTTCAATACAACCGAAAGCTACGGCGATTTTCTTATACCTGGTATTTTTGTGCTCATTATACAGCAGACGCTCCTGATAGGATTATCGGAAAGCGTTGCCAAAGAAAGAGAACTTGGCACAACCGGCCATCTTTTTGAACTAGGCAAAGGGAATATTTTTGCGGTAATAAATGGCAAGGGACTCCTCTTCGCGCTCATTTTCGGCGCGTTTTCATTACTCTTTTTCACATTCAATTATCTGGTTTTCAGAATAAATATGTACGGAAACGGTGCCGCATTATTCATATTTACATTTCTTCTCATAGCCGCGGCAATTTATTTCTCCATTTTCATCGCCTCTTTCTTCAAGAAAAAAATACTTGCAGTGCAATTCCTTACAATAAGCACATACCCAATCTTCCTGATCTCGGGATACAGCTGGCCTAAATTCGCTATGCCGCTCTGGGTGCAGTATATTGCCGATTTAATTCCAAGCACCCCCTACCTTGCGGCATTCATGAGAATTACTAAAATGGGGGCAGGTTTAGGGCAGACAATGCCGGAGCTTATCCATCTGGCAATACTTACAAGTTTATTTTATTCAGCAGCGCATATTCGATTAAAACAATTACTTAAAAAACAAACAAGCAATAACGAGGAATAATCATGAAAACAAGAATCTTATTAATATCCGCACTGGTTCTGCTTTTCGGCTTTACATCATTCGCGCAGAACAGATTTTCAGCAGGAATAGTTGTAACACGTTTCGAAAACATTAACAACGACAGCCGCATGTCGCAGATTGACCATCCGGTCGGATTCGGGGTTATAGGCGGATACAGCATAAGCAGCGACGTAACTGCCGCATTAACACTTGAATATTTTAAAGGGAACATAACCGGGATAAGCGGAAAGGAAACAGACTACCGCGCTCATCTTTCGGCTTACTACCATCCTCTTAATTTCGCCGGCTTCAGGCCTTATATTTCTGCCGGGCTGGTCGTTTCGCACAAATCTTTTTCGTTTGACGTACCTGTAACCGACGAGGATGCCAAGACCAATATGTACGGGCGTTTCGGCTGCGGTATCGATTACAGCATCGTATCCAATTTGAGCGCAAATGTCGATTTAGGTTTTTACAATGACGGAAACGTTATTGCAGGCTGGAGCAGCAGCATAGGACTGAGATACGCGTTTTAAATAAAGGCTCGCAGAGCCCTCCCAATGCGGCAGATTGCGCACCCATTTTCCTATATTCCTGCAATCTGCCGTTTTTATTTTAAAAGGGAGAAAAGACCCGCCGGATTAAAACTTCCAGCGGGTATCAATTGCGAATGATAGATATTTAGCCTTGTTGGGGGATACAAAAGAGTTGAAATCGGATGTAGCAAGATTTATTTCGAGAATGTTAATATCGAACCCCAAACCGGCGCTCCACCCGAAACCGTAAAGCCCGCCGAATGTAACCCCTGAACGGATATAAGGTATCCAGTCCATCGGTTTCCATTCAACACCTACAGAAAACCTGCTTTTAGTCGAGTTCCCCGGCATATCGTTAAACCCAATGTTGTAATCGGCCGCTACAAGAAGAGAACTTGTAAAATACTTTGCAACCCCCAGCCTTAAAGCAGTGGGAAGCGATGTTTCGAATGAATCTATCTTCTTGCTCTTTCCTACGAATTTATCTTTTAGACTATCCCTTTGCGCCTGATTGGAAATATCGTCGATGGTAATTGTGCCGGTGGCGCTAAACTGGGCCGCGTTCTTATCCCATTTAATCTTTCCCAAATCGGTAAGGGCAAGCGAAAGTTTCCATTCATTGCCCAATGTGGCGTTAACACCCAAATCGAGTCCGAGCCCTGTGCCCGCCGGTTCTGGGAATGGAGTTATATTCTGTTCCCTTTTAACCGGATCGAAATCGTACTTAACACCGAAATTGCTTGAGAATGCCGAAAAACCACGGAAATCGGAACTCCCTTCAATCTGCCCCGATGTGCCGGTTGTAAACCTGGAATTTACTGCGTCGGTGCCGGCGTAATAAAATCCCTGAACATATTTAACAGTCACTCCTGCAGTAATTATATCGGATGGAAATTCCTCCGTTGAAAATATTCTTTTTGCAAACGAAAGCGCAAAGGAACGGAGGTACCACGATTTAAGGTCGAAATCGCTGAAATCGAACTGCTTGCCGGCCGGATTGCCATTTAACGCAAGGTCTGCAATTGCCTGCGGAATATTCAGCTTAACCGAAGCAACATCGTTAACCGAAAATGCAAAGGCGCCTATCGATGGATCGGGCATAAAGCTAATCATAAATAAATTTACCGATATATTCGCGCCGAAGGTTCCCCCTCCCGAGAAAATATCCATCAGCTTCTGTTTATCAGACGCGGATAGGTAACGCGCCTGCCCGTTTACTCCGCCGAAATAATAATTTATGTCGTCAATGGTTATAAAGCTCGTTCCCCCTTTCATGTTTAAGGAAGGGAAAGGAAGGAGTGTAGAAATTTCCAGTTTATTTGCCGGATAGGAAATTATATTGGCCGGATTAATGCCTACTGCAAATACTCCTTTGGAAATTGCGTTGGCGGTTCTTCCCATACCATAGTTGCGCGCGTCAAAAACCCCTTCTGTGCCAAGCTGTGCAAATATACTTGTGGCGAAAAGGAGAAGCGCTGCTGCCGTATATGTTATTTTTTTCATCATTACCTCACTTCTTCTCTTCAACTGTATAATTTAATGTGCCGTAGGCTTTAATTGTAATGGCATCGGAAGTCTTGAAAGCTACCGGCACTCCGTTATTGCCTGCCGTGTAGAAACTGACCTCCGTTTTAATATAGCTGCTCTGCGATATTTTATCTACATCATCTTTATTTATAGCAAAAGTTATTTTAGTAACAGCGGGTGCGGTTACCTGTCCCTGCGCGTTTACTGTTGCCGCCTGAACGTGAATGAGAGTATTGTTGGGGGCATGTGCCGGCGGAAGGTTCGTAAGAAAATTGTTCGATGCGTCATAAAGCCGTGCGCTTACCGAAGCGTCGAATGCTATGCCGTTCTGGATTTCGAGCACAAGCGAACCTCCGTTAACTTTTTTCATTTCGGTACGGTCGTTATCCGAAAGGTCAACATTGCTCGAATCCTTTATGCTTCCCCCGGTTATGCTCACTTTCATGGGGAACTCAATTTGTGCTGTTCCGTAAACGGAATCGGCGCTTGCTATGGTGGCAGTTGTGTAAGTCGGGTTTACAACCCCCTGCCCTTTAACCATAATTGTAGTGGGAAGTTTACCGCTGAATGATTTAATAAAATTTCTTACCTGAGTTGAATTAAGTGTAATAACCGTTTCTCCGGCGCCTAAAGTAGAAACCGGAATATTCAGCTGTGCGGTTGTGGTTGAACTTTTGCCCGTCAGCTGTCCGCTGAAACTTACCGGTACGTTAGTGGATTTGCTAAGCCTAAGTGAGATAGAGGGATTTTCGAAATCTATCTGGTTTACAAGAAGTTTATCCTCTATTTCTCCAAGGTTAAGGTCTATCGATGTATCGTTGATTGTCAATGCGGTCGGTTTAATTTTGCCGGTGAATGAACGGAAATAAAGATTTGAAATACTAATTGACGCGCTTACATCATCGGTGCTGTTAATAGTCCTGAAATCGGTTGTACCCGATGTGGATACCGAAATTGAATACTGAATGGAATTGGTTAAAGCGCCCGAAGGGTCTGCAAGCGTATATCCGCTCAAATTTTGCAATTGAATTACTTTATTCTGCTCCTTTCTAGCGAGGTTTATTACCTGTGTAAATGGCGCGCCGGAAGGTGTTTTAAGCGATGGGACTGTCAATGTAGCTGTAAGGTCAAGATCTATATTATTATTTGCGGTAATTGAAAGAGAACCCCGGTCAATAACGGCAGATTGAACGAAGGTTGAATCATCAAAAACAAAACTATCGTTAATGTTGAAGGAGTTCTGATTAATTTTAGCCGTCACTTTCGAAAATGTAAAATTCTGCACCTGAGCCGAGAATGCCAAATTGGTGCCTGAATTAATAACTACCGGATTTGAACCGCTCCCCGGAGAAGACATCGTTAATTCTATTTTCAGAGTACCGCTGACTGTTTTTC
>DAHYUM010000017.1:27437-27719 GCA_027398005.1 bacterium | reverse complement strand
TCGCGTAACAATTAGGTTCTGCCGTCACCCCTTCTCTTGTTTTAAGAGAAGGGGACGGGGGATGAGTTCATTTGCTTGATGGGAATTAAATTTTTCAAATATGCCGAGCATTCTACAAAGGTTACGGGGCTCTGCCGCCTGCCCTGTTTTTATTCAGGATTTCAGCAATTATTAAATTATATAATCTGAATTTATGCCGTGTAATAATTAGATTCTGCCGTCACCCCTTCTCTTGTTTTAAGAGAAGGGGACGGGGGATGAGTTCATTTGCTTGATTTACTG
>DAHYUM010000017.1:0-27427 GCA_027398005.1 bacterium | reverse complement strand
TACTGGAGAATGGTGCTGGGCGCGATGGAATAATTTTACTGCTGTGTTTCACCCGAGAGCATTTTGAATACAAAATCGGTCAGCGAATCGTAATCGTGTCCTTCGGGATACACCGGCTGGAAAAATTTAATGTTTATTTTTTTCCATGGGCGCGGGAGAACGCTTCCTCTGGGGAGCGCTTTATGGGCCCCCTCTATTGATACAGGCACTATTGGCACATTAAGCTCGCGCGAGAGTATGGCAAATGCTTTTTTGAATTCGCCCAGCTTGCCTGTCCGGCTTCTGGTTCCTTCCGGGAATATGATTATATTTTTTTTCTTACGCAGAACAACGGCAAGCTTCTGCAAAGATTCTTTAAGGTCTTTATTTATATCCATTATAATTACATTGTGCCTGTTGGCTATTGCCCTTACAATCGGGTTCTTTACATGCTTTTCCTTTGCGTAAAAATATGTATTCTTGAATATTTTATTCTTCAGGTAAACCGACACGAACAATCCGTCCAGAAAGCTTTGATGGTTGGGGGCTAGAATAAAAGGCCCGTCGGGAATGTTTTCCACCCCTTCACCATTAATCCTGAAATAAAGCTTGAACATAACCTTTGAAAAATTCTTAATCAGGTTCTGTGTAAACCAGCTCTTAGGCAGTTTGAGCTCAATTTTTTCTTTCAATATTTCGGCCCATTTAACGGTTTCAACGGAAAGCTTATTCTTTTTCTCCCTCATAAAATGGGAAAGCCTTTCAACTGTGGAATGGTTGATAAGCACATCCTCCTGAATATTTACACCGAAAGTGGATTCGAGAAAGACCTGCAGATTCACTTTATCCAGCGAATCGAGTCCCAGGTCAATTTCAAGATGGTCATCCGGATTTACCTGGCTTTTTTTCTGCTCCTGCAGAAAATCGCGTATTACAATATATTCTTCAAACTGAGGTTCTTCTTTTTTCTTTTTCTTAACCGAGGAGAGCCCGGCTATCATTTCGGTCAACTTGTAGCGCTGAATTTTTCCGAGCCTTGTTTTGGGAAGCTCCTCTTTACAGATATAAAACTTGGTTATTTTTTTATATGGCGCCGCGCTCTTGTTGTATTTATCAATTACGTCCCATCTAAGTTTTTCTTCTATATGAAGCACTCCCGCTTCGTGAAGTTTCTTGAAATCGGGGTAGATTGCCGCATTCAGCGAATCGTCTTTGCCGAAGACTGCCACTTCCGATATCAACTCAGATTCCCCTTTGAGCTTTATCTCTATTTCCTCCGGATTAATATTCTTCCCGTTGGAAAGAATTATCAATTCTTTCGAGCGTCCGGTTATATGAATAAATCCTTTCTCATCCACGTACCCGAGGTCGCCGGTATAAAGCCCTCCGTCCCTTATTGCTTCGGCAGTTTCTTCGGGATTGTTATAATACCCCTGCATAATGTTTCTACCGCGGGCTGTAATTTCACCATCCCTGCATTGCACTTCAACCCCCGGCATAATTTCGCCTGCAGAACCAATCTTCCACCTGTCCGGGCGGGTAAAAGTAATCATCGGCGCCGCCTCGGTCATACCGTATCCCTCAAGCATTTCGAATCCGAGCGCCTTGTAATCTTTTGCGGTTTCCTCCCCCAGCTTGGCGCCGCCGCAAACCATATATTCAACTTTACCCCCCAATTTTTGGTGCACCTGCTTGAATATGGTCTTCGAAAAACCCCTCGAGTTTATTACCTTTGCCGCCTTAAACAAAATTTTAGCCGCACCGCTTTTATTAATTTTATCAACTATTCCCTTGCGTATGGCATCATATAAACGGGGAACGCCTATAATTATGGCTATTTGGTTTTTCTGCAATGTCGAAATAATATCTTCAGCCACCATCGAAGGGGAAAAGGCTATCGTGCCCTGAGCACATAAAGGGGCCACAAGAGAACCGAGGAGCGGAAAAATATGGTGAAGAGGAAGAAGAACAAGAACATTCCTGTAATCGGTGAATATTGGTATATGCTGCGATACCGCTTCTATATTCGCAAGCAGATTATCGAACGAAAGCATTACCCCTTTGGGGTTTGCAGTTGTTCCCGATGTATATATTATAACAGCCGTCCTGTAAACATCAGCGGGATTTATTTCCACCGGTTCGTATTTGCTTATATCGTCCGTCAGGTCTTCAAAATATATAAACCTTGCTTCATAATTAAGATGCGCCTTTACATCATTCAGGTTTTTCTCCATTTCGCGCGAAGTAAAAATAACACGGGGCTGGCAGTGATTTGCAATAAAAGCTACATCTTCAGGCTGCGCAAGGTAATCGAGAGGAACAGCAGTAGAATCGTTCTTCCAGATTGAATAAAAGGCATAAGCCCATTCGGGCATATTAGGCGCGTAAATTGCCACCCGCTCGCTTTCACCTTTTTTAAATTGCGCCGAGTAATAATTAATTCCCTTAAGCAGTTCGGAATAACTTATCTGCTTCTCTTTCCATACAATGGCTGTTTTTGAACTATTTTTGACGAACAAGATAATCCTCAAATATACTAGGCAATTATAATAAAAATTTGGAAAGCAATAAAAGGGGGATGCTTAGAAAATAAGCAATTTAGGTCACCCGGGTAGGTTTATCCGTTAATTATTCAGCAGATACGGATATGTCTGGTTTAGCGTTAGCCAGTAGCGGCTTATTGTTTGAATGTTATCTATAAACTGGAGAAAATCGACTGGTTTGCGTATATAACTGTTGGCCCCGAGTGAATAAGCATTTATAAGGTCGCTTTCTTCAACAGACGATGTCAATATAACAACGGGTATTTTTGTTTTCTTTTCGTTCCGAAGATAGTTAAGCACATCAAGGCCGTTCTTCTTGGGGAGTTTTAAATCGAGGAATATTACATCGGGCACTTTTGTGTTACTGCCCAGCGCTTCAACATAATCAATGGCTTTCTGCCCGTCTTCGAGCACTATTACATCGGCTACAATGTTGTTTCTTTTAAAAGCCCTTAAAGTAAGATCCACATCATCCGGATTATCTTCAACCAGAAGAATTAATTTAGAACTCATCCTTTACCCGCTTTGCTTGTTTAACCCTGTTCTTAACCGACAAACTCTTAATTGAGCCGGACGCGATTAATTTCTTAATTTCTTTCCCTTAAACCTAACTATTCCCTAGCTCTTTCTATTACTGCGGAATTCTAAAATCATTCTCCTCGTGTTTCCGCAGACTATCCGAATTATATGTCGGCCCTTTATATTAGGTTTAAAATAATACTAATCCGATTTAACCACAAGGGGAAAAAGGACTTAAACCGGACAAGCCCTCTATTTATTGGGTTTGTTGCTTTTGCCTGCTTTTTAGTTCCTTTTCCAAATCTTTGAGTTCAATAATCTTCTTATTAAGCAAATCCGACTGTTCCTTAATATCCTGCATTTTCTTATCGAGCTGTTTTTCAAAATCGGCTTTATCCCAGTAGCCTCTTTCTTCAAAATAGCCTTTAAACAACCAGTTGTGCTTTAAAGCTTCCAGATTTTCTGAAAACTGCTCCGATATTTTAACCACATTAGCCGACACGGTTGAAAAATTATTTATTATCGTCTTAACCGAATCGTACGATTTATTATCATTAAGAAGAGCGCCAAGCATTCCTTTACCCCCCTTAATATCCGATACTATACTTTTAACATCCTTTGTGGCCCCTTCAATATTGGCTGTAATATTCTGCATTCCGCCGTAAAGCCCCGATATCATATTCGAAATCTCGTTCATTCTGTCGGTAATCAAGTTCAAACTTTTATCGGCCGATTTAACCAGTCCGGTTGCTGAATTATAAAGCTGGTTATCGTTAACAAGCTTTCCTATGGAACCTTCGCCCGAATTAATTTTCATTACTATGTCAGAGAAATCCTTCGTAAAATTCTTCACGTTAACCATAATAGCGCTTGTTTCCTGAAAAATTTCAGCAAGATTAATGGGGGTCTGCGCCTGAATAACTCCTCCGTCGCTTATAACTTCTTTGCTCTGCGAGCCGGGGGTAATTGTAACAAGCATTTTGCCTACAAGCCCTTCCGTTTCAATTGAGGCTTTGCTGTCGAGCCTTATAAATTTTATATACGACTCGTTAATGCGCATAAGCACTTCAACCCTTCCGGTGGTATCGTGGGCAAGATTAATGTCGCTCACGCTTCCAATATCGTAGCCGCTCAGGCGCACCGGGGCCCCTTTTTTCAATCCCTCTACGCTGGCAAAATATGCTCTCACATTAATTGTCTTTACAAAAAGGGATTCCTTATTCCCTAAAAGAAGAATTGCCAGCACGAGCAGAACTGTGCCCAAGAAAATAAATATTCCTAATCTGGCTCCTTCAAATTGCTTTAGCATTTAAAACTCCTAAGATTCTTTTATCAAATCAAAACTGAAAAAGTTTTTCAAAAATTTATCGTCCGAATTTGTAAGCGATTCGATGTCCCCTTCATACGCAATTTTTGCGTCCCTAAGGAATATTGCCCGGTCGGCAATAATTTTCGCGCACATCAAATCGTGTGTTACAACTATCGATGTCATCTTTAAATGATTCTGAAGATTAATTATTAGTTCGCTTATCTCTTTCGATGTAATCGGGTCGAGCCCGGTGGTCGGTTCATCGTAAAGCATTAGCTGCGGCTCTGTTATTATTGCGCGCGCCAGCCCAATCCTCTTTTTCATACCCCCCGAAAGCTCCGAGGGCATTTTATCCACAGCTTCGCTTAAGGATACAAGCTCCAGAGTACGGTCTATTTTACCGTCTATTTCCTTCTGTGTAAATGAAAAATTTCTTTTAAGGGGAAATTCGAGATTCTGCCTGACCGACATCGAATCGTAGAGCGCCGCCCCCTGAAAAAGGAATCCGATATTTTTCCTTATTTCATTCAACTCTTTAATTGAAATATTAAGAACATCTGCCCCGTGCACAAAAATTCTTCCGGCTTCCGGCTTCATAAGGCCTATTATGCATTTTAAAAGCACGCTCTTGCCGGTGCCGCTTTTGCCGAACACGACGAGGTTTTCCCCCGTCTCCACATCAAAAGAAATGTTCTCAAGCACCTTAAGGTCGGGAAAACCCTTGGTCAAATTTTCTACTTTAACGGCTATATTGTCGGCCATAACCAAACCGTAATTTTAACTAGTATTGTATCGAAAATAAGAATTATCAGTGAAGAAAGTACAACAGCCGTGGTAGAGGCTTTGCCCACCCCTTCAGTTCCTCCCTCGGTGGAGTAACCTTTGTAGGCTCCTACAATGCCTACAATAAATCCGAATACGAAAGTTTTTGCAACCCCCGGAATAAGATCGCCGAACTGAACGGCAGATACAACTGCCGACTGGTAATAGGCGAAATTCATATTTTCTACAATTATTACCGCTATGTATCCCCCCATAATAGCAATAACCATAACGTAAATTGTAAGAATGGGTAAAATTAATGTTGTGGCAATAATGCGCGTAACAACAAGATACTTAAATGGGTTTATAGCCGAAACTTCCATTGCGTCAATCTGTTCGGTAACGCGCATCGATCCTAATTCGGCACCGATGCCGGAACTTACCCTGCCGGCAAATATAAGCGCTGTAATTACAGGGCCCAGTTCCCTTACAACCGAAATGGAAACCATTGCCGGCAGAAAATCGCTCGCCCCGAAACGCTGCATTACAGGCTGGCTTTGCATTGTTAATACCAATCCGAGTATAATTCCTGTTATGCTTACAATACCAAAAGTTTTTACACCCAGCTCATCCATATGTTTTTTAATTTCCCTAATTTCAAAGGGGGGAATGAAAACCTGCTTGAAAAACTCGGTTGTAAAAATGGCCAGACCTGTCAGCGTTGCAAAAAAATTATATAATTTATCGCTTGTTGAGAGCTTGCCGCTGAATTTTAGCCGGGGAAGATTCATTTAATATCTTTTACCAAATTTTAATAAATATTATCAGTAATTAATACGCAAATTTTCAGTCAAAATCACATATCTATGAAGGCATTTACAATATGATTTAATTTGGGGTTAATATAATCTTCCATATTAACGGCAATTACATCAAACCGGCACTGGGTATCGTGAATTTCGTTGATATAAAGGTAGGCTTTGGCAATTTTAATTATCTGTTTCTGTTTGGCTTTTGTAATTGCCGCTTCGGGGGGCCCGAACAGGTCGTTTGTTCTTGTCTTTACCTCTACAAAAACCAGAATATCGCCTGTTTTGGCTATAATATCAATTTCACCGTGACTGAAGCGGAAATTTCTCTTTTCAATCAGGTAACCTTCCTCTTCAAGCAGGCGGCAGGCAAGCTCTTCGCCCCGGCGCCCTGCTTCTTTTGCGTCCTCTTTCATAAGAAAGATAATTTAATGCTAAATAAACCTTCTGCTATGCGCCAATTTAAGAAAATTTATTTTTTCTTTTCGATAAAAATCTTATCCTCAATTCCCTTATTAATTTTATAGTTGTAATACGAAACCGTCACCTTTCCCTTACTATCCTTCTGGGGTTCCTGCTTCCCCCCCATCTGAATTTCCCCCGGTATACGCACAGTACCGAAATCCATCTGTATCTTCATCTGCGCCGGAAGCCCGTACATTATCTGGTCCCCGTAACTTAATTCAGAGGTAATTACCCCCATTCTGTCACCGGTGGTTTCAAGTTTTACAATCACCTTTTCAGCCGGGTCTATCCAAAGCTTTATAAACCTTACATGGGCCGAATCGCTTTTGGGAATCAAATTTATTACATCCGTCTTCCTGCCGTTAACATAATCCTGCTTTAGATAAACTGGCATATAATCGTCGCTTATAAATTCCTTCGGATTAAAATTGAGCCCTCTTTTAGGAAGCATAGCGAAAGATTCCGATTCCAAATGCGTCTTATTGGGCTGTTTATAATATATCGTTAACTTGCGGTCGGGCATTTTAACAAATGGAATATCAAGCTTAACATACGCATCCACCTGGTAATCTTTTACTTTTGCGAATTTGGCAACAACCTCATTCAATATTTTTTTCGGGTCGGGTGTCTGTGCGAAGACCGTAACCCCTACAAAAAACAGAAATAGTAATTTTTTCATTTTTCACCTACGATAGAATATCTTTCTTTTTAAAAATATAAAGCGCGGCGCCGTAAAATATTGCCGTGTGAACCAACAGCACTGTAACCGATTTGAATACCTCGCGGTAATCAACAGGATCGGTAAAAAAGCGGGACCAGACCCCCATGTGTGTTGTAAACAGGTAAGGCCTTATGCTCCTTAGTATATCTATATCAAGCGCCGAAAGTATTATCATTATAATTATCACCGCCATCGAAGCCACTATTGGGCCGATGGCGTTTTCAACAAGCGAAGAGAAAAGGAACGAAAGACTGAATACTGTTGAAAGGGAAACGAATGCCACCATATAAGCTCCGGCAAAACGCCACAATATATCCCCTTCGCCGAGAATTGTAATTCCCCCGCCGAATGTTATCATCTCGCCCGAGCCGAAAACCAGAAGGCTTACTCCAAGGCTTAATAACGCAAGCCAGCATATCATGGCTATTACGTAAATATTGCCCGCAAGAAATTTAGAGGTTAAAATGCGGAACCTTGAAACGGGCCTTGTTACAAGCATTCTGTATGTGCCTGCGGTGGCTTCCCCTGCAAGAAGATCGCCCCCTACAAGAACAATCAGAAACGGGATATGAACGAACAAACCATTTAATATCAGGTTTGCTATCAGGTATCCGTTCATAAGGTTGCCGCTCATTACAAACTGGTCCTTAAGGCTCCGGGTTGCCATATTTATATAGCGGTCCCCCTCCATATAAAGGGATAACTGCACTATTACCGTAAGAAATCCTATTGCAATAAAACCAATATAAGTGCGCCACTTCTTAAACATTTTCTGAAGCTCAATTATAATCATCGTTATCATTTCCCCTCTCCTTCGGTAATTTTCAGGAAATACTCTTCCAGCGAACGGGTAGGTACAAGAGCGCTTACTTCAATGTTATTCTCAACAAGGTATTTGTTTAATGCGCCCAGATTCTCCTTATTCATTTTTAATACCAGCTGATTACCGTTCCTCTGCTTAATGCATTCTTTCCATTCCGAATTTTCAATTAGCCTGACTGCTTCATCGGCATTATCTACATCAATGGAAGCATCTATATTCTGGCTGTCCAGCAGTTCCTTAACGGTGCCTTCAACCTGAGTAGTGCCTTTATTAATAATTATCATTCTCGATGCAATCAGTTCAACTTCGCGCAGAATGTGGGATGAAAGAAAAACCGTTTTCCCCTTTTCCCTGCTTAGATAAAGAACCAGATCCCTTACTTCTTTCATTCCCTGCGGATCGAGCCCTGTTGTCGGCTCATCAAGTATTATCAGCTCCGGGTCGTGCAGTAAAGCCTGCGCCAGCCCCAGCCTCTGTTTCATTCCGTGCGAAAAAGTCTTTACCTTGCTGTTATATCTTTTAGCAAGCCCTACAAGCTCAAGCATTTCCATAATCTTCTTTTTTGAAACATCCCCCCCGGAAATCTTACCAAGTATCTCAAGGTTTTTGTATGCAGTCAGATAAAGATAGAAATCGGGTTTTTCTACAATTGCCCCAATCTTTCTTAATACCTCTGTCCTGTTTTCGTTAAGGGGTTTGCCGAACAATTTAATGTTTCCCCCGGTAGGCTTAATAAGTGAAAGCATCATCCTTATGGTAGTGCTTTTGCCGGCTCCGTTTGGACCTAGGAAGCCAAATACATCCCCCCGGTATACGTTTAAATTTAAATCATTTACCGCCGTAAGGTTTTTGAATTTTTTGGTTAAACCGCTTAATTCGATTATTTTCTCACTTTCCAAACCACCCTCATCTCTTGTTATTCAAAACTACCTAACCCGCTGTTACTATCCAAATAAAGTATATGTGATTTGACGCATTCAATGCCCCCTATGTTTTACCCGCCGGTTACATTTTTCTTGATTTCCATCGGGGAAATGGTTAAAGTTGGCTCCGGAAAGGAAATGATATAATGATTAGTCCAATCGCCGACATATATACAAACAGCGGTTACATTCGGGCGGTTTCCGATTCCATAGCCGCAAAAAGAATTTCGGAAGTCTCAAATCTCGCCGGCTCTATTTCTGTTAATAAAATTTCATCGGAAAATTCTAAAGACAGTTCCTCTATTAATTCTATAAGCCCCGATTTTTATTCCCGGCTCGCGTATCACTTTCCGCAGAATTCCCCTCTTTCGAAAACGCAGGATACCGAAAAACCATTCAACGATCCTCAGAAAGTAAAAAAGAAAGATGAGCAGGGAAAATCGTTTTCGGATTATATGGCAGGGGCCGATACTTCCGAAAATCAGGTTAAGACGGCGCAGGAAAATACAGGCAAAGGGTATTATATAGTATTTAACGATCCATCCCCGCAGACATATACAAAACCGGAACTCTCGGGGCAGGAATTGTTCCGGCAGAGAATATCAAGCACTTATCATACAGGAATGATGAAAGAGAACGGAACTCTGGTAAACCTTACTTTTTAATCTTTTTTGCCTACCGGCTTTTTATATAATTTTTTCCCGTACAACCGCTGATCCCCAATTTCATTTACTATATAATGCTTTTCCGGCTTTCCGTTTACGTTAATAACTTCGTAACCCACAACCCCCTGATGCACAAGGTCGGCAAGCATTTTAATGAAATCTTTTTTTTCAGAATCGTTTAGGTCGCTTAAATCGAGCCGGTCGGAACTTCCCAGATTAAGGAAATTATCGAGCTTTGCAAATGCCTTTGATGTATTTGAAATTTCAATAGTGTCCTTTTTAACCGAACCCTTCTCGGTTTTCCTGGTCCCCTTTAAATCCTCTGCAAGAAGGCTTTTTATACTGTTAATTTTATCTATCGAAGCCATAATACACCTATTTTCTTTTATACTTTATTATCGGCATAAAGAGAAAAAATATTAACAAAACGGCCTATAATTGTGACCCCGAATACACAAAGAACTAAATCCGGTTAAATCCACTCCTGGTTTTCAACAGTACGCTCGCTTTTTACATTCCCGGTATGATAAGTGGAAACCGGCTCAACCAGCAAAACCCAAGCCTCTTCTTCCGCTTTTGGACGGTGGTCCACCCCTTTGGGAACTACTATCATCTCCCCTTCTTTAAGGGTAATACTCTTATCCCTGAATTCTATAGTAAGCACTCCTTTCATAATCATAAACAATTCATCTTCCGCTTCGTGATTATGCCAGATGAAATCCCCTTTCAGCTTTGCAAGCTTTACTAACTGCCCGTTGCTTTCGGCTATTATCTTGGGAGTCCAATGCGCGGTAAATTTGCCATACTTTTCGGCTATGTTTATACTTTCCATATTAAACCATCCTATTTTAGTATAAAATATATCAAAGATACGGCTAAGCCGGAAACCGGGGCATTGAATTTCTTCTATAAATTAAATTCTGCTGCTTTACTGTTCATTAGTTTTCTAAACAGATTTAATATTTCACCATGGTCATCATCCCGCGCAAGGTATGCCTCAAAATCATCAAGACTCATTATCTTTCCACTGAAATCATCGTAAAGACATTTTAAGAAGTAGCCGAAACTATCGCTCCCCATTTCCTTTTCTATAGCACTTAAAATTAAAGGCCCCTTGGCGTAAAGGGCAATTCCTTTTTCGGGGGTATCGGGGGAATTGATTTCAATTACCGGCACTTCTTTTTCGCTCCCCTTTATTCTGCCGTATGTTAAGGCGGCCTCTTTTAAGAGCTTTTCATACTCACCTTCCCCTTTTAATTCCCTCATATACCTGTAACGGATATAATGGGGCAGAGAAATGGAAAGGAAAGGGAATCCTTTTCCGCCGTAGCGGGCAAACACCCGCGCGCCGAACCATTGCTGAACAATTGCCAGATGAAGAGGGTCGTCGTAGCCGGAACAAATTAGTTTCATTGTTTCTGCACCGCACATTAAAAGTCCGCTGCAAATATTTACCCCCGGAAAATCTTTTACTTCAATCAGCTTTAGCTTTTCGTTCCCTCTTACGCCGAAAGTCTTTTCGAGATACTCAAATGCAGGCTCGCATCTTTTAAGCGCCGCGGCAAATTTTTCCTTATCGGCAGTAAGAATATATGCATCGGCATATTTCCCCTGCACCGGCGCAAACCGGGCAGGATTGAATATTACCGCCGGTATTTTAAAAACAGGCCCTCCGCTTTCGAACCTGATTAATTTTTCTGCCCCCTTTTTAACGCCTGTTTCCCTCCCTGCCGTTAGCACATTATACTTTGAAGGAACCCGGCATGTTAATTTAAAAGGGGCTATCCGGTCCATAATAAGAGGATACCACCTGTGTCCGCGGTCCAGCATTAAAAGTGTATCGTTAAGCCGGCCCGCCGGGTAGCGGTATATAAACCTGAGTGTATACTCTTTACCCTTAAGAAGCTTTTTCCTTCCTGCAACCAGAATGGAATCTTTTCCGTTTTTCCTGAATCCCGCTTTAAGCCATTGCTTTCCCTTAAGCCAGCGGAGCGAGCTTATTTTTGCTTCGGAACTGAAAATGAACTGCACATTCTTCATTTCCTCCTGCGGTATAAAGCGGCAGATAAGTGTAACCCCGGCCCATTTATCCGTTATCCCCGGCTTTAAATCTATTGAATAAGAGCTTACAGATATACCTGTCTGCGCGCATAAAAGGAAAGGAAATAATAAACAAATCAGGACGAACATAAATAACCGTTTCATAGCTGCCTCTTTTTAAAATCAAAAGAATTATGCTATAATGGCAATGTATATATGGGAATGATTATCCGTAAAACGAAGGAATAAATACAACAGCTTGAATTTGTAAAACTTCAGGAAATTATATCCCTCCTATAAGAAGGGATATATCTGCAAACCTACTGTTTTTCCATATTTCTTTTTGTTTCAAATCCTTTTACAACTACATAGGCTACAAGCGCAAAGAGGAAAAAAACCAGAAGCATCCATGCTACCCCCTGCAAGGAACCTATTATTGTTTTGTATATCTCAATCAGCCACCTGTCGCCGTTAAGCACAAGAACTCTCCCCTCCTTATCGGGATCAATATAGCGCTCCATTTCCCAAACGCGTGTTCCTCCCGAAATACCCACTACGTAAATAGCGTACAAAATGTATTTCTGCCAGGTGGGGGCAAGCTCTTCCGAAACGAGCCGGGTTAATATCTTATGAACAGGCTTCGAAAAGAATTTTGCCGTAATAAAAGACATTGCCACGGCTAAGGCAAATATTACAAGCAGTAATGTAACAAACATATTCACACTCCGTTACAATAGTAAAATAAAGAGGGATATTCGTTTTCCGACTAATGGAACTTAAGACAAATTTAATTTAAGCGCAATAACTAATAATTAAAGTAAAGCCAGGCATTTATTTAAAACAAAAAAGCCGGCTGATGAATTACCGGCTTTTAAATCGCTAATTTAATTTTAATACTCGGCGGGGAGTTTTTTAATCTGCTCGTATGTAAATACCGGGCCATCCTTACATACATACACATTCCCCACATTGCATCTTCCGCACTTGCCAAGACCGCATTTCATCCTGTTTTCGAGTGTAGTTAAAATATCCTCATCTTTAAACCCGAGTTTATTAAGCACCGGCATTGTATATTTAATCATTACCGGGGGGCCGCATATAACCGCAACGCTGTTTTCAGCCTTAGGTGCGGCCTTTTCAACTATTGCTGGCACAAATCCTATTTCCCCTTTCCAGCCTGCATCTTCACCCCCGGGATCCACGGTAACAACGGTTTTTATATCGCTTCTGTTTTTCCACTCTTCCAGCTCCCGCTTGTAAACCAGGTCGGCAGTCGAGCGGGCGCCGTAAATGATTGTAACATCTTTAAATTGGTCCCTTAAATCCAGCACGTTCCAAATTACGCAGCGTACCGGGGCAAGTCCTATGCCTCCTGCAATAAAAACCACATTCTTCCCTTTCATATCATCAATGGGAAAATGATTTCCGTACGGGCCCCGGAATCCGATTGTATCACCTATGCTCACTTTTCTTAACGCAGTGGTCACTTTACCCACCTGTTTAAAGGAACATTCAATATATTCCTTACGTGTGGGCGCGCTTGCTATGCAGAAAGTCGATTCCCCCTCTCCGAAAACCGAATATTCCCCAAACTGTCCCGCCTTGAAATCGAAATTCCTGGCCGCATCGGTATCCTTAAATTTAAGCTTGAATGTTTTCGTATCGGCGGTTTCATCTATAATTTCAACCACTTCCATTAATTCCGGTTTATAAATATTCATATTTTCCTCAAACTCGATTTGCTGTTGAATTTATTTCCGCCGCAACCTGCGCAATATCAATTTGAACCGGGCATCCTCTTGAGCATCTGCCGCATCCCGTGCATAATATTTCGCCAAACTTATCGGCATAATATTTAAACTTATGCGCAATCCTCTGGCGGTATCTCTTATTCTGGTTATCGCGCGGGTTATGCCCCGAACTGTGAAGGGTGAATAATCCGAACTGGCATGCATCCCAATTCTTCATCCTTCTTCCGCATTCGTAGCTGCATTCCTCGTCCACTATATCAAAGCAGTGGCAAACGGGGCATGCAAACGCGCACTGGCCGCATCCCAGACAGGTAGAGCCGATTTCATCGAATAGTTTATGCTCGAAATTATTTCCTATCCATTCCCTTACTTTTCCCGGTTCGAACTTCTTACCGGGCCATTTTATTTTGCCAAGCGCCTCTTCCGAGCGGGCGGCGTTTCCTTCAGTTAAATATTTTAAATATGGGCTAATAAACTCTTTCCCTTTTTCAGTAATTATCCTAACGGCATATTCCTTCTCATCGAGCGGCACAAGAAAGATGTCGGAACCTTCAGGCGAGGCGGGGTTTATATTTACCGAAGTGCAGAAACAGAATTCATCCTTATAACTGCAGGCAACGCCTATTACAATTGTCCTTTCCGCCTTTTCGTTGAAAAATTTATCCTTATAATCCCAGTTGAATACTTTGCTCATAATTTCAACCGAGCGGGCGTCGCACGGCTTTGCGCCCAGGAAAACTATTTTCCCGTTTCCATCCGCCGCTTCGGCAAGTTCATAATTTTCTTTTCTGTTCTTGAAATAAAATATCGGCTCGGTTTTTGAAAATACAAATTCCTTGTAGGATATGTTCGACGGCACCTCATTATGATTGATTCTTACTTCGGACGGGCTGTCAATCCGTTTCCATCCCCTTCCCTTTTCATCTTCGCATATAACGGCGTTTCCCCCTTTCAGAAGTTCCTCCGCCATATTTATTAAATTGCTTCGACTTATAATTTTCTCTTCCATTCACGCACCATTATTTTATAAAGTCTTCTCTGTCTGCAGTATCGTAATTGCCCACAAGAGTGGGGGCATCCAAAGCCATTCCGGCCGAATAATCAAATTCCTTTTTGGCCACCATACCCATTTTCCTGTTTATAAGCGATAGGGGTATTTCAGCCGGACAGGCACGTTCGCATTCGCCGCATCCGACGCATCTTCCGCTTAAATGAAACGCGCGGATAATGTTCCATGCAAAATTACCCCTCGTATGGGCGCTGCTTTCAATCCAGCGGGGCATGCTTTTATCCGCTATGCATTTTTCGCAGTAGCAAAGTGGACATGCCTGCCGGCACGCGTAGCATTTAACGCATTTTTCAAATTCGGCTTCCCAGAAAGACCATTTTTCTTCTGCCGTCATTGCGTCTAATTTCTGTATCAGCTTTAAATGCCCGTCATCTTTTGCAGGTGTTTCAACGGGGGCGCCAAGAAGGGTATGGTATAAATGAGGGGTTTTAACCTTGCAGTTGTTGCATTTTACCGCCGTATCATCAACGCCAAAACCGGATACGACCCCGCCGCAGTTCATCCCTATTATATATACATCATCCTTAATTACCTGATTTTCCTGAATGAGCTGGACTATTGCCTTTACATCGCACCCTTTGGCTACAATGCCTATTGTGCCTTTTCTTTTAAATTCTTTCCTGGTTAAATAAACGGCAAGATTATTAACACAGTACTTGTTGAATATTAATTTACCCGCGTCTTCTTCGGTTCTTGCTATGAATGGTTTCGCCCTTTCCGGCGTAGTCCCTTCGGAATAGCCTATTATTACCTTAACCGTTCCGTTCCCTAATAACTCTTTGGCCAGTTGTCTTAGTTCATTCATCTAAAACAAACTCCTTATTAATTTTATGATATTGAATGAATGGTCCCTTCTTTCTTACCGTTTCGGTCACTTCAGTAACCACATCAACGAACTTCTTTCCTTCCGAGGCCGAAACCCACGAGAAAAACAAACGGGATGAATCTATTCCAATATAATTAAGAAGCTCGGTAAACAGCACCCATCTTCTTCTTGCGTGATAGTTCCCCGTGTTGTAATGGCAGTCCCCCGGATGGCATCCCGAAATCAGCACTCCGTCGGCACCTTTCTCGAATGCCTTTATTATAAACACCGGATCAATTCTTCCTGTGCATGGAACCCTTATCATTTTTATATTCGGTTTATATTTCAGGCGCGAAGTGCCCGCAAGGTCAGCCCCAGTGTAGGTACACCAGTTGCATACGAATGCGGTTATTTTTGGTTCAAAGGTTTTTTCTTCCATTTCCTGTTCCGTCTTTATTAAAGGCGCTGCATGCGCCTGTTTTATTCTATCCTAATGCGTTTATCTGCGCGTAAATCTGTTCGTCGTTAAAGCCTACAAGCTCAACCGACTTTGAAGGGCACACCGCATTGCAGGTGCCGCATCCCTGGCAGAGCCCCGAGTTAACACTTGCTATTACTTTTACTACATTCCCCTGCCTGTCCTTAATTTCCTTTCTTTCTATTGCGTTGTATGCGCATACCTTCTGGCAGTAGAAGCACCCCGCGCATATTGATTCGTTTACTTTTGCTACGGTAGGTTCCCTTTCCAAAAGGTCCGAACCAAAAAGCACAAGCGATTTTGATGCGGCCGCCGATGCCATTGCAACCGATTCGGGAATATCCTTTGGAGCCTGGCATGCCCCCGCCAGAAATACGCCCGCGGTACTTACCTCCACCGGACGCAATTTTGGATGTACTTCATTGTAAAAACCATATTTATCGTAGGACATTCCTACGGTCTGCGCCAACTTTACCGCATCCGGCTGAGCCGTAATAGCCGTAGCAAGAACAACCATATCGGCATCAATTACAACGGGCATTCCGGCAATGGTATCTTCCCCTTTAACAATATATTTTCCGTTCTCTTCATATATGCGTGATACCCTGCCCCTGATATACTTTACATTATCCTCTTCAATTGCCCTGCGCACAAACTCATCGTAACCCTTTCCGCCCGCGCGTATATCCATATAGAATACATATGCTTCACCGTCGTGTACTTTGTGTTTATAGAGCATTGCGTGCTTTGCGGTGTACATACAGCAGATTTTACTGCAGTAAGAAAAACCCTTCGATTCATCCCTGGAGCCCACGCATTGAATGAACACAATCTTTTTCGGCACGCTGTTATCCGATGGCCTTAAAATCTCTCCGCTTGTTGGCCCCGATGCCGATGCAATCCTTTCGAACTGGAGCCCGTCTACAACATCCTTATATTTTCCGTAGCCGTATTCACCGTATCCTTTAATCTCCTGAGCATCCGGTTTTTTATCAATTGTATAAAGCTTATATCCTGTTGCAACAACTATAGCGCCTATGTCTTCGGTTATTAAAGTATCTTCCTGGTCGAATTTAATTGCCTCGCGGCCGCATACTTTAACGCACATCTGGCATTTGCCGGTCTGGTAGTATGTGCATACCGTTCTATCAATTACCGGTATATTGGGCACTGCCTGCGGAAACGGCACGTAAACTGCGGGGCGGAATGCGAGCCCTTCTTCAAATTCGTTGTAGGCTTTCTTTTTAATTGGACATTTCTGCACGCATAATCCGCAGCCGGTGCATTTGCTTTCATCTATCGAGCGGGCTTTCTTTCTTATTGTTACCTTAAAGTTCCCTATAAATCCTTCAACATTTTCTACTTCGGAATAGGTAAGCAGTTTTATTCTTGGATGCTGGTACACTTCAACCATCCTGGGAGTAAGAATGCACTGCGAGCAATCGAGAGTAGGGAACGTTTCGGAAAGCTGAGACATGTGCCCCCCTATTGAAGGCTGTTTTTCCACAAGCACAACATCAAAGCCTGCGTTTGCAATATCCAGCGAAGCTTGAATGCCCGAAATTCCTCCCCCTATTACAAGGGCTTTTTTTGTAACAGGCACTTGAATAGGCGAAAGGGGTACATTCCTTTTAACTCTTTCTACGGCAATCCTTACAAGGTCAATTGCCTTTTTGGTTCCTTCAACAATATCTTCATGCACCCACGAGCAGTGTTCCCGAAGGTTGGCAATTTCGCAAAGGAATGGATTAAGGCCGGAATCGGCACATGCCTTGCGGAATGTCTTTTCGTGCATGTGCGGCGAGCATGAGCCTACAACAACGGCATCAAGCTTATGCTCTTTGATTGCGTTTTTATCATTGTTTGCCCGGGATCGGAACACATATATTTATAATCGACCGAGCATACAACGCCGGGCAGGCGCCCCGATGCTTCGGCAACAGCCGCGCAATCTACCGTTCTTCCTATATTTTCGCCGCAATAGCAAATAAACACGCCAATCTTCATCTTCTTACCCCTTTATTTCGGCTTTATCTAACAAAGATTTTGTTTCTATCATGTGTAAATTCAAACCGAGTTCCTTCGGTTTCAATCCCATAGCCAGACCAATAAATTCAGTCAGGTATAATACGGGCATATCGTCTCGCCCGGGGAATTCCTTTTTAATTGCCCTCTGCCTCATATCCAAATTAGAATGGCACATAGGGCAGGCCACAATAATTACATCGGCACCATGTAGCTTTGCATCGTCTATAATTTTTTTGGAAAGGTCCACTACAATTTCTTTATGGGCAATTGAATGGGAACCTCCGCAGCATTCAACCTTGTAATTCCACTCAACCGGCTCGGCTCCAACTGCTTTAATCAGTTCCTCCATCGAAACAGGATTTTCAGCATCGTCGAAATTTGTTAATTTTGGTGGACGCACAAGAAGGCACCCGTAGTAGCATGCCGCTTTAATCCCCTTTAAATCTACTTTTACCTTAGAGGCTATATTTTCTTTTCCTATTTTTTCGAATAGTTCTACGATATTAATAATATTAATATCATTAGCCGGTGTATCCCCAAGCAGTTCCATTATTTCCCTTTCGGCGGCGCTGTCAGTTTTAATTTCAGTTGATGCTGATACAAGCCGGTTATAGCAGGCGGCGCACGGGGCGGCTACTTCGTTTAAAAGCTGATGTTTGGCTATTATTAAATTGCGCGCGGGAAGCGCTACGGAAAGGAGATGGTTTGTTGCATGGGCGCTGGTAGCTCCGCAGCAGGACCAGTCGTTTAACTCTTCCAATTCCATCCCCAGTAGAGAAGCCACTTTTCTAAGGGATAGATCATATTCCTTACCCGTTCCGGTTAAGGAACAGCCCGGATAGTAACCTACTTTCAAGTTTGTTACCCCTTAATCTATTTTATCAAATATTACCTTAATGCTCTTCTTATCCTTAACCTCGTGAGGCATAAGGGCAATTTTACCTTTGATAAACATTTCGGGGGCTACATCCACATCCTGCATAAGGTTCATTGTACGCAGTTTATATTCGCGCACAAGTCCGAATTCGAACGCCTTGCCGTGTTTCTTAATCTGGTTAAGAAACGCTTTATGGAATTCAACGGTATCCGATTCAGGAATTTTGATTTTTTCGTTAATGGCAATCTGCCTCATAGCATCCATAAATTTGGCCAAATCGAAATTCTGCGGGCAACGTGTGCTGCAGGTCAGGCATCCGGCGCAAAGCCAGGGGGTTTTAGAGTGAAGTGCCTTTTCATCAAATCCAAGCTGAACGTAACGTACTATCTGATTGGGTGAATCTTCCATATAATTTCGTATCGGGCATCCGGCGGAGCATTTTCCGCACTGATAACATTCCTGTGGTGTCTGTGAAGTCAGTTTTTCTACCTTTGCCGAGAGGGTGTTTACTTCGCTGTGAGTATGACTCATATTTTTTTCCCCGAAATAGAAAAATAATACTTCGATAACTTATTATTTCCCCCAACAACTTCCAAATTAATTTTAAGATATCGCTCTCTTATTTTAATTCTATCTAAAAATGTTCAAATTCTAACAAAATTGGTAGAATCTGATTGAACAAAGTGGATTCTTGCCTTTGATTTAACGCCTAAATCAAGTAAATGAACGGCTCTCTGATTAAGCAGACTGGGCCGGATTAAACGGATTCCGGGAAAGGGGAGCCCCCCTTTTTTCTAATTTCCGTATTCCACAGCTTCAACCGCCGCATCGTGAATTTTGGGGCGGTAATCGGAAAGTTTATTATTATTCCTTGAAGGATGAACCCTGTTTGTAAGGAGGATAACGAACATTTTTTTATCTTTATCGGCCCATATAGAAGTGCCTGTAAATCCGGTATGCCCGAAAGAATCCCTTGAAAACTTTGTGCCCGCCGAAGACCTCCCCTCCGTTTTAGTATCCCAGCCCAGTCCGCGAGAACTATTGCCGGGCTGTTTGGTTGTCCACTCTTCAATAGTTTCAGGCTTAAAGATTTCCCTGTTCTCGTATACTCCGTTATTCAGAAGAGTATTAATATAGACTGCAAGGTCGGGGGCGGTAGAAAAGAGCCCGGCGTTTCCGGCAACCCCGTTAAGCATTGCCGCGGTTTCATCGTGCACTTCCCCCTGAATAAGACGGTTGCGCCAGTAATTATCAACTTCGGTAGGCACGCATTCATCTTTTATATTTTTAGGGGGATTAAATAATGTATGCTTCATCCCGAGCACATCGTAAAGATTTGTCTTAATAAATTTATTTAACGGCTGGCGCGTAATTTTTTCAATTACTTTCTGAAGCACAATCATTCCGAGATCGGAGTAGAGATATTTTTGTCCCGGTTCAAATTCGAGCTGGCTTTTCATAATTGCGGCAACTTCCTCTTTGCCGTTTTTAACCGTTCTATAAAAAGGCACAAATGCCGGGAGACCCGAGTTATGGAGCAGGAGATTGCGTATTGTAATTTTATCTTTTCCGTTATTCCCGAATTCGGGAAGGTATTTAACCACTTTATCGTCAAGGCTCAGTTTTCCCCTGTCGCATAAAAGCATTGCGGCGGGGGTTGTAGCAACAACCTTGGTTAACGAAGCGAGGTCGAAATATGAATTGACCGTAACCGGTTTCGAATTCTTATCGTATGTAAAATTACCGAATGCCTTATTATAGATTACTTTTCCCCTATAGCCCACAAGCAGAACGCCCCCCGGGAATGCAGAATCCTTAATAGCGTTATTCATCAAAGCATCAAGCCGCGCAAAATTATAAAGGGAATCGGAGCCGGCCGCATTACCGGTAACCCTTCCCATTCTTTCCAGTCCGAAGCCCAGTTCATATCCGGTGCCCGGTATTGTGACGGGAAGTTTCCCTTCGATGCCCGCATCACCAAGAATGGCATTAAACATTGCCTCCTGAGAAACTTCAGGATTGCCGTAGGCGCATAAATAAGCAGGCACCTTTTCGAAACCGGAAATTATATAAGGACTTCCGAAGCTCATCATTATCATTGGTTTGCGCAGTGCAATAAGTTTATTTATAAATTCCTTTTCCTTATCGGTAAAATTTATTGAATTGGAAGAAGACCTTACCGAAACGAAAGAAGGAAGAAGAATAAGCCTTGAACTGCGCGCAATTGCAAGGGCTTTCCTGAAATCCCTATCCTTGTTGCCGTAGCCAAGCTCTGTGGTTTTAACCCCTTTTATTCTCTCCTTAAGAAGATCGGCAAAATAAATGTCGCTTTCACTAATTCTTTTCCCGTTTGTAATGCTTATGCACGCAATGGATTTGAATTTTTTAAGGTTGAGGGGAATAAGTTTTTTCGTATCCTTTAAAAGAGTAATCGAGCGTGAAGCAGTTTCCTTTGCAAGTCTGAGGGCTTCGGTCTCAAGTTCCTTTTCATCAGCAAGTGGATTGCTGAATCTGTTTTTGAAAAGTCCCAGATATTTTTTCGCGGCTAAAATTTTCCTGACCGATTCGTTAATTCTTTCTTCTGTAATTTCCCCTTTGGCTACCGCGTCCGTAAGTCCGTTTAATATTTTCTCTTCATCCTCGGGATAAAGAAGAATATCGTTACCGGCAAGAACGGCAAGTTTAGCGGCCTCCTCCTGAGTATAGTGCGAAGTAATCGAACCCATATTCATGGCGTCGGTTACTATAAGTCCGTTAAAATTCATTTTGTCTTTAAGAAGTCCCGTTACAATGTTTTTTGAAAAAGTAGCGGGGAGATTTTTAGCCGAATCGAGAGAAGGGACTTCGAGGTGCCCGACCATAACGGCCTGAACGCCTGCCCTTATCGCCTGTTTAAACGGGAAGAGGTCGTTGTTTTCAAGTTCTTTCCTGCCGAGCGAAATGAGTGGGAGGTCGTTGTGGGAATCGAGATTTGTAGCTCCGTGCCCAGGAAAATGCTTTGCGGTGGAAATCATTCCCCCTTCGTTCAATCCTTTAATGAACAGGGCTCCGTAGAGAGCCGCCGTATCGGGGTTATCGGAAAAGGCGCGGATATTAATTACCGGATTTCTCGAATCGCGGTTTATATCAACCAGCGGGGCGTAGTTCTGCTCCACTCCAATCGAACGCGCGCGTTCGGCAATAATTTTACCCGCCCGGTAAGCCAGATTATGGTTTCCGGCGGCGGCAAAGGCCATGTTATAGGGGAATTCAACTTCATCCGTAAGCCGCATTCCAAGACCTCTTTCAAAATCGGATGCGATAAGAAGAGGAATTTTGGATAATGCCTGCAGACGGTTTGTAATTACCGCCTGTTTAGAGCCGTTTCCTTTAAAGAAAATCAATCCGCCAACTTTATAATCCTCAATAAATTTTTTCAATCGCAAAAAACTGCCCGAAGTTTCAGAGGTATCAACTCCGTTAGCGTTAGGCATAATCATCTGGGCGCATTTTTCGCGCAGGGGCATTGCGGCAAGAATGCTGTCTATAAATTTTTCATCTTCCGGTTTTAAATTAAATACATTTTTCTGCGCATCTGTAATTGAATTGACCGAGGCGCCCCCCGGCAGAATTAAGAAAAGGAGTGTGATAACCCCCAGATAAAACGATTTTAAGACAATGCGCATAATTCTTACTTACTCTTCCTTCCGAATTCCGGATTGATTTTAACGTATTTGGCAATTATAAACGACGGTATAAAAGAAACGAAGACCCACACAAAAAACAACTGATAACCCACAGCCTGCTGAATTAGTCCGCTTACCATACCCGGCAGCATCATACCCAGCGCCATAAAGCCTGTAGCAATTGCGTAGTGCGAAGTTTTATATTCCCCTTCCGAAATATAAATCATATACATGGCATAGGCTGTAAACCCGAATCCGTAACCGAACTGCTCGAGCCCCACGCACGCGGTAACAACCGCAAATGAAGAAGGCTGAACGAATGAAAGGAACACATAGAGGAGATGGGGTATATTAATTGCGCCGAGCATCCACCAGAGCCAGTACTTTAAACCTTTTTTCGAAATTGCATATCCCCCCAACAGTCCCCCCGCAACAAGGGCGGCTACTCCAACGGTTCCGTATGCAAAGCCCACATCCCCGGTTGTAAGCCCCAATCCCCCTTTATCCCTTGCGTCAATTAAGAAAGGGGAAGCAAGTTTAAGAAGCTGCGATTCACCAAGACGGTAAAAAAGCAAAAACCCTATTGCGGTTAATATTCCCTTCTTCTTAAAAAACTCCTTAAAAGGCGTAAAGAAGCCTGCGGTAAAATTATGACTTAATGAAACCGAAGCAGGTTTATCAGCTTCGGGGTATGGTATTACAAAACGGTGATATAGAAAGAACAACAAAAAGAGAACGGCTGGAATTATGAACACCGTAATCCATGCCATGCGGATGCCCGCCGGAGTAGTGGCACTGCCTTTGCTGAAAAAATATTCGAGCGCCCCTGCAATTATTACAAGTATTCCCTGCCCGAATATCATAGCTATTCTATAGAACAACGTCCTTACGCCAACAAAGTAGCTCTGCTCGTGCTCTTTAAGTCCCAGCATATAAAATCCGTCTGCGGCAATATCGTGAGTGGCCGAAAAGAACGCCATAACCGAAAAGAGTATGAATGACGCGATAAAGAAATTAGAAAGGGATAATGTTAAGGCCACGCCGAACAATGCAATTGAAATAAAGAACTGCATAGTTATAAACCAGAAACGCTTAGTGCGGAATATATCCACCACGGGGCTCCACAAGGGTTTAATTACCCAGGGAAGATAAAGAAGGCTGGTAAAGAGGGATATATCGGTATTTGATATTCCCATTTTCTTATACATTATTACCGAAACGGTCATAACCATTACATAAGGAAGCCCTTCGGCAAAATAGAGGGATGGAATCCAGGTCCAGCCGCTTTTCTGTTTGCTAACCCCTTCTTTAATTTCCATTATAATCCTGTTTTTTTTCTTAAAAGCAGAACAGCTCCAATCTCGGGCGAATATGCGGGGAGGGATATTTCAATATTGGGAAATCGCTCCCCTATTTTATTTTTAAGCCGGCGCGAGAAATAATTATCCGTTGCTATAATGCCCCCGCTTAAACAAAGTTTAAAATTACTGCCCAAATAATTCTTTACCGCTTTAATATGATTAATAAGCTCTTCTGTTTCCTCATCGACAATCATTTGTGCGGCCGGGTCATTTCCGGCGGCGGCCGCAATTACATGGGGGGCAAATTCAGAAGGCTCAAGATTTTCCTCATAAACTTTTTTTATTAATCCCTCGGTTGAACTGATGTTGAATTCATCTTTAAGATATTTTGCCATAAGGTTATCTTTTCCGCGGCTGTCAAAAAATTTGGCTGCGGCCGCAAGTCCTTTTCTCCCAATAGAGTAGCCGCTCCCTTCATCCCCAATAATTCTGCCGAATCCCCCGGCACGGTAGAAAATATCCTTATTATCCTTAGCATAGATTATGGAACCGGTACCGGCAATAAGCACGGCCCCTTCCCCTCCTTTAAAAGCCCCCTCCAAAGTAATAAGGGCATCAGTTGTAATTATAACGGGTATGGCAAGTCCAAATTTTTCCTTAATAAGCTTTTGGAAGCGCAGTTTAAGATTTTCAGTATCGTTAACCCGGCCTCCTCCGGCAAAGCCGGCGCATATACCTGCGATTTCATTAATGTCAATTTTATTGGAAGCAACAATGCCGGACAAGATGTCTTCTAACAAAACAAGCGCAGAATCAATTCCCTCTTTTTTCAAATTGCAGGGGGGTGCAGTGGAAGAATATACCGGCATAAGAGTGCCGTCCGTAATAACAAAATCGGTTTTGGTTCCCCCCGCATTAATGCCTAAAAATATGCCCATGCAACAGCTTCTCTTTTTTGTACCGAAAATAGGAAAAATGTTTGACTTGTTAAATGTTTAAACGATATAATAACCCCCTTTTCTTCTTGCTAATTCAAAAAAATGCGGATAAGTTTCTGTACAAAGATTTTTTAAATACTTAAAGAGAGATTAGAATATGAACCTCAGTTTAATCGCAAAATCAATTAAAGCAAGCCCTACGTTAGCGTTGAATGAGAAGGCTGCATTATTAAGAGAGAAAGGAGAGCCTGTAATACACCTTGGAGGAGGCGAACCGAAGAGCAGAGCCCCTATGGATGCACTGCTTGCCGCGGTAAATTCGCTTAATTCGGGGGAAGTAAGGTATGCACCGGCCGATGGAACGCCCGAGATGAAGAAAGCAATTATCCGCTATACCGAGGAATTTTATCATAGAAAAGTAAATCCCGAAAACGTTATAGCGAGCGGCGGAGCAAAACAGGCCATTATGGTTGCTTTGCAGGCTATACTCAATCCTCAGGATGAAGTAATCTTCCCATCCCCTTATTGGGTAAGCTACCCCGATATGGTTAAATTGTGCGGAGCTATTCCGGTGCCCGCATTGCCCGAAGACGGCACATTCTACCCCAGAATGAAGGATATTACCGACAGGGTAGGCTCGTACACAAAGGCAATAATCATCAACAGCCCGAACAACCCTACAGGAGCATACTATTCGGCCGATTTTATAGCCGAAATAGTTGAATACTGCGAAAAGAAAAATATCTATCTCATTATGGATGATATTTATCACCGTTTATTATTCGATGGAAAGAAAACATACAGCGCATACGATTTTACAAAGGAATCGGTTGAAAATTCAAAACTCATTATCATCAACGGCGTATCAAAGCAGTACGCAATGACCGGTTTCCGTATCGGCTGGGCTGTTGCAAACAAGAAATTAATTGAGGCAATGGCAAATATTCAGGGGCATCAGACCTCGGGCCCGTCGGTTCTTCTTCAGAAGGCGGCCGCCGGAGCAATAAACGGAATCCAGTCGAGCGTTGAAAGCCTCCGTCTTACTTTAGAAAACAACCGCAACGTACTTGTAGACCACCTCCGTTCTTTTGAGGGCGTAAAGGTAACAGTACCCGACGGAACATTTTATCTGTTTGCCGATTTCTCTGCATACAATAAAGATTCGCAGAAGCTTTCCAACTTCCTTATTGACAAAGTAATGGTGCTTACCGTACCCGGCAAAGAATTTGGTCTTGACGGACACCTTAGAATAAGCTACTGCGGAACAATTAAGGATATTACCGAAGGAATTGAAAGAATGAAATGGGCATTGGATCCTAATTCACCTAATGAATTATATATTGGCGACCGCAAATTAGTGAGGGATTGGTCATGAGTAAATATTTAGAATTCAACACCCCGGCAAGCAAAGAGGCAATGGAATTAGCCTCCGATTTCAGGCTTAAAAATCAGGGCTTAACTTATCTGGATAGAGTTTACTGGAATCTGCCGCATGAAGCGCTTTACGAAGAAATAATTTTCAGGAACGAGGCCAAGATATCGAAAGACGGTCCATTGCTTTGCAATACAGGCAAACACACCGCACGTGCCGCCAACGATAAATTTATTGTTATGGAAGAAGGCTCGAACAAAGATATCTGGTGGGGGGTTTATAACCGTCCATACAGCCGAGAAAAATGGGGACAGCTTGTAGCCCGTCTTCAGGCATGGGCACAGGGAGAAGAGCTTTTTGTGCAGGACTGCTACGCAGGAGCCGACCCTGATTATAAATTACCCGTAAGAATAGTAACCGAAAAAGCATGGCACAGCTTGTTTGCCCGTAATATGTTTATTACAACCGCGAACAGGGATGAGCTGAAAAATTTCGTTCCACAGTTTACGGTTATTTCGGTACCCGGCTTTAAATTAGATCCCATTACAGACGGAACAAGAAGCGAGACTGGAATAATATTAAATTTTGAACAGCGCACAGCCATAATAGCCAATACGGCCTATGCGGGGGAAATTAAGAAATCTGTTTTTACAGTCCTTAATTTCCTTTTAACCTTTGAAGACGTTCTTCCGATGCACTGCTCTGCAAACGTAGGGGATGACGGGGATGTTGCTCTATTCTTCGGATTAAGCGGAACAGGAAAGACAACCCTTTCGGCAGATCCTAAAAGAAAGCTTATAGGCGATGACGAACATGGATGGAGTTCGCAGGGGGTATTCAACTTCGAAGCCGGATGCTACGCAAAAGTAATCCGTCTTTCAGCCGAAGCCGAACCCGCCATATATGCCACAACAAAAAGATTCGGTACGATACTTGAAAACGTTGTTTATGACCCCGTAACGAGAAAGATTGATTTGGACGATGAAACGATTACCGAAAACACCCGCGCTTCATATCCGCTCAATTTCATACCCAATGTAATTGAAGATGGATATGTGCGCACACATCCGAAGAATGTAATTTTCCTTACATGCGACGCTTCGGGGGTTATGCCTCCCATTGCGAAACTTAATCCGGCGCAGGCTCAGTATCATTTCATAAGCGGATATACATCGAAGATAGCCGGAACCGAAATTGGATTGGGAATTGAACCGCAGATTACATTCTCTGCCTGTTTCGGAGGTCCATTTATGGTGCGCCATCCTTTTGAATATGCCGAAATGCTAAAGCAGAGAATGCTTAAGAACAATGTAAACGTTTGGCTTGTAAATACAGGATGGGTCGGTGGAAGATTCGGCGTAGGAAAGCGAATCAGCATCCGCCACACAAGAAATCTTCTTAATGCGGCACTGGAAGGAAAACTGGACAATGTTAAATACAGAAAAGATAAATTATTCAATTTCGAAGTGCCAATGAGCTGTCCCGATGTACCGGAAGATGTTCTTTATCCCGAAGCGGCATGGGGAAACAAAGATGAGTATTGGAAAAAATATGATGCTCTTGCCGCTCGTTTTATTGAGAACTT
>DAHYUM010000179.1 GCA_027398005.1 bacterium | reverse complement strand
AAAGAATTATTGAAGAATCTATCCTCAATGCGCAGTTCGGCAGTATTACCCTTAATAATGCCGAAAAGAAATTGTATTCTGCAAAGGTTGAAGATCTCGAATCGCTCAACAAAATGATTGACCGTTTGAGGGAGAACAAAATCAACATTGTTTCCATCCTTCCTAAAAAAGTCTCCCTCGAGGAAATGTTTATTTCACTAATTAATGAATCAGATAAGAAGAATTGATATGAAAAATATAATAACAATAACACAGCTTACAATACAGGAAGCATTTGCCCGCAAATTATTTATTGCCTTCTTTGTAATATCGTCACTCGTTCTAATCGGTTTCCTTGCCGCTTTTCTTCTTACCCCTATAAATAGTTTCCTCAGTCCCATAGATGAAATGATAAAGGCCTCGCAGGGTAAAATTAAGCTTAGCGCCGCGGCAATTTTTATTAATACGGTAAAAGGGGTAATTGCAATGCCATTATTCGGCCTGGGGCTCTTTCTTTCCATCTTTTCGGCTTCCTCATTTATACCAACCATGCTCGAAAAAGGGCACGTCGATGTAATCCTTTCCAAACCCGTTTCAAGGGCTCAGGTGCTCATTGGCAAATACCTGGGGGGAATGATTGTTGTCGTTCTTAATGTGGCTTACCTAATACTTGGCATTTGGCTTATGATAGGATTTAAATTTAATGTTTGGGATGCCCCTTTCCTCTATACTATTTTGACCATTTCATTCACTTTTGCCCTCCTTTATTCACTTATTATTCTTGTTGGGGTGATTTCGCAGAACGCCATTGTCTCTATGATGGTATGTTATTTCATTTTCATACTCCTTTCGCCACTTCTTGCAGGCAGAGAATTTATTTTTTCCTTTATACATAACGATTTTGTAAAAGGACTCCTGAATATCCTTTATTATATCGTTCCGCAGACAAAGGATCTGGGGGATATGACAAGTAACCTCGTAAGGGGAACCGCTATCGAATCCTACAGGCCTGTTTATGTCTCTCTTGCCTTTATTATTCTCACTTTCGGCCTTAGTATTTTCATTTTTAGAAAAAAAGATTATTAAGTGTTTTTATTTCCCCTTTAAAACCGATATTTTTGATGGTACGAAATTTGTACTATTTATAGAATATTAAATCCGGTAAAGTAAAAGAGGAATAAAATGGCAGATGAAAAATTAAAACTTGAAGACCTTCTGGGGGATTTTCAGAGGAACGATGAAGAAGGAAGAATTGATACAGTTGCGATTATCGGGGGCGGAATTATGGGACAGGGGATTGCTCAGACTATCTCCGCGGCCGGCCTTGACGTTATACTGATTGAAAAAAACGAGGAAAAGCTTAAAAACGCTTCCGGCTCCCTTAAAGGTACTATGGAAAGGGAAATTGCTCGATGGGCTATGACCTCCAGCGAGATGAAATCGATTCTTGCGCGCATTAAATGGACTACCGATTTTAAGGATATTCCAAACTGCGACCTTATTATTGAAGCTGTAGATGAGAATTATGAGCTTAAAAACTTAATTTTCGGCGAATTGGATAAAATTGCCAAACCGAATACAATTTTCATTTCGAACACTTCTACGCTAAGCTTAACCAAGATTGCAGAATCGACAAACAGAAAAGACCATATCATCGGAATGCACTTCCTCAACCCGGTACCCAAAGTGCCTCTGGTTGAATTAATCAGGGGACTGCAGACTTCGGACAGGACAGTTGAAAGGATGAAAGCCTTTGCGCAGAGAATTGGCAAAACCGCCGTTGAAGTATATGAATACCCCGGTTTTGTTACCACACGCGCCATTGTTCCTCTCCTTAACGAGGCAATGCACATTCTGCTTGAAGGGGTTGCTTCGGCAAAAGATATTGATACCGCTATGAAATTAGGTTACAATTTTAATATAGGCCCTCTCGAAATGGCCGATTCGATGGGTTTGGATGAGGTTCTTACCTGGATGGAAAGCTTATGGTCCACCTTAGGGGAACCGAGATACCGTCCCTGCCCTATACTCCGTAAACTTGTACGCGAAAGAAAACTTGGCAAGAAAACGGGGGAAGGGTTCTTTAAGTACGATGCAAACGGCAAAATAATTTACTAGAATTCGAGAGGAAATAAGATGAAAATATTAGTACTAAACTGCGGCAGCTCTTCAATTAAATACCAGTTTGTAGAAACCAAAGATAAAACTACCCTGGCAAAAGGACAGGTTGAAAGAATAGGAATGAGCAGCGCCATTCTTACGCATCAGCCTATAAATAAAGACAAAATTAAAATTGTTGGTGAAATTCTTGACCATTCGATAGCTATTGAATATGTAATTGCGGTTCTCTTAAGCCCTAACCACGGGGTTATTAAGGATAAAAATGAAATTGAAGCCGTAGGGCACCGTGTAATTCACGGGGGCGAAACATTCTCCGGTTCGGTTTTAATTACCGATGCGGTTATGAAAGCCCTTAAAGATAATATTGAACTCGCTCCGCTTCATAACCCCCCAAGCATTAAGGGTATCGAAGCGGCAAAAGCGCACCTTCCAAACGCCCCTCAGTGCGGTGTGTTCGATACTTCATTCCACGTTAAAATGCCCCCGCGCGCTTATTTGTACGGCATTCCGCTTGAACTTTACAAGAGATATAAAATACGCCGCTATGGATTCCATGGCACCTCGCACCGCTTTGTATCGCAGAGAGCATCGGCTATGCTTAATAAACCGATTGAAAAACTAAAAATTATTACCTGCCATCTGGGCAACGGAAGCAGTATTGCCGCAGTTGACGGGGGAAGGTCTATAGATACCACAATGGGTTTTACACCCCTTGAAGGGCTTGTTATGGGCACCAGATGCGGCGATATGGATCCTTCAGTTATTCTCTACATTATGGCAAAAGAAGGACTTACACAGGCCGAAGCCAACACACTGCTTAACAAACACAGCGGTATGATTGGTTTAAGCGGCGTAAGCAGCGATATGCGCGAACTTGAAGATGCCGTTATGGCGGGGGATAAGAAGGCTAAAGACGCTTTCGACGTGTTCTGCTACAGAATTAAGAAATATGTAGGCGCCTATACAGCTGCTTTAGGCGGTCTGGATGCAATTGTTTTTACAGGCGGTATAGGTGAAAATTCTGAAATGGTTCGCCAGGCGGTCTGTAAGGATATGGGATATCTTGGAATTGAATTAAATGAAGAATTGAACCAAAGCAGACCGGGGGGCGAAGTTGACCTTTCAACCTCGAACTCTAAAGTTAAAGTATTGAAAATTCCTACTAACGAAGAACTTGTTATTGCCCTCGATACCGAAGAAATTGTTGAAAAAGGGCTTAGCGAAGTTAAATAAATTTTCCTCCCCTCATATAAGATCCCGCCTGTAACAAGGCGGGATGCTTTTTACCCCCTTAATTTTCCAATTACGTTTTTTAGCCGGAGTTTCTTAGATTTAAATCTGAAAAGGAAATTTTATGAAGATAACAGATAATATAAAGGATCATATACTCGATTCTATTGCCGAAGGGGTTTATACCGTTGACGAGAATTTTAAGATTATTTTCTTCAATAAGGCGGCCGAAAGAATTACCGGATATAACAAAGCCGATGTGGAGGGGAAATTATGCATGGATGTCTTCCAGTCATTAAGGGATTGCGGCGATTGCCCCCTCTCAATTGTCTTTAAATCGAGAATAAATCTGTACGATTACGATACTGTAATCAGAACCAAATACAGTCAGGCTAAGCCTATTAAACTAAACGCATCGGTGCTTTACAACGGAGAGAATCCGGCGGGGGGTATTATATCATTCAGGGATTTCAGCACCTACGAAGCTTTGGGCAGGGACCTCCAGATGGAATCGCAGTTCCATGGCATGATAGGCAGAAGCAAGGCAATGAAAGATATTTTTTCATTGATAAAAGAGATTGCCGATTCCGACGCCCCTATTTTCATAAGGGGGGAATCGGGTACCGGAAAGGAACTTATTGCCAACGCAATACAGAAGCTATCGCACAGAAAGGATTATCCATTCGTTAAAATAAACTGTTCCGTATTTCCCCCGAACCTTCTTGCAAGCGAGCTCTTCGGACATATTAAAGGGGCTTTTACAGACGCGGTTAAAGACCGTATTGGGCGCTTTGAACTTGCCGATAAGGGAATTGTATTCCTTGATGAAGTGGCCGAAATGCCCCTAAGCATGCAGGTACAGCTCTTGCGTGTGCTTCAGGAAGGCACATTCGAAAGGGTTGGTGAATCGGTTACAAGGCATACCGATGTACAGGTTATTGCAGCTACAAATGTTAATATAAAGGAAGCCCTGGCCGGCGGCAAATTCAGGGAAGACCTTTTCTACAGGCTTAATGTAATTCCTATTGAAGTGCCTCCTTTAAGGGAACGTAAGGAGGATATTGTACCTCTAATTGAACATTTTCTTAAAAAATTCTCAATCTTTTATAAAAAGGAAATTACCGAGATTGAGGGAAAGGCAGTTGAAATCCTTCTTAATTACTCATGGCCCGGCAATATAAGGGAACTTGAAAATACGATTGAATACAGCTTTGTTAGAACAATAAACAAAAACATAATTGAAACATCCAAACTTCCCCCTAATATTATTGCCTTTGCCGGATATCCCGAAAAAGGGTTTGAAGATATTTATGCGTTAAGGGATGTAGAGTACCTGAAAAAGGAAGACCTTATTTCGATACTGAACAAGCATAAATGGAACAAGAGCAAGGCCGCAAAAGAGCTGAATATAGGCAGGACCACCCTTTGGAGAAAAATGAAACAGTTAGGAATAGAGCAGTAAAAGTGTTTCATTTGTTCCACAATTGAAACACTCCTCTTTCCTATTGAATAGTCCGAATTTCTTCCGATTTTTTGAATTTTCTTAATTTCCCGAAATAAATGAAACGATATGTTTCACAACAGCCGGTAAAAACTTAAATTTAGAGGGAAATAAACCGGTGGTATGTAATTTGCATCTAAAAGATGTTAATTACGGCTTATAAGCCCAAAAATTGGAAAAAAGGAAAGGGAAGAATGACGCTAGAAAGCTATTTTTCGAAGTTTAGAAACAATATTATAGGCATAGACCAGGAATTTGAAACGCCTTACGGTAAACAGAAAATTATCTATGCCGATTGGGTTGCGAGCGGAAGGCTCTACCGCCCGATTGAAGAGTTGATGATTAATAAATTCTATCCCTTTGTAGGCAATACCCACTCCGAGGCCAGCGAGACAGGCTCTTCAATGACAAAGGCCTACCACGAGGCCAGGAAGATTATTAAAAAGCATGTAAACGCCGGACCTAATGACGTAATCCTTTTTGCCGGCTCCGGAATGACTTCCGTAATAAATAAATTCCAGAGGCTTCTGGGGCTCCATTTCCCCGAACAGTATAAGCACCTTTTTAATATTCCCGAAACAGAAAAACCGGTTGTTTTTATAACGCACATGGAACACCATTCAAACCAGACCTCGTGGCTGGAGACTATTTGCGATGTGGTTGTAATAAACCCCGATGAAAAGGG
>DAHYUM010000178.1 GCA_027398005.1 bacterium | reverse complement strand
ACTACAAGAACCAGAAATGAAACGAAGATCCATAAAGCCGTTTTTTTCATTTACCGGAACCGATTTATTTTGTTGAAGCATTATTATCGGTGGTTTCAGCCTTATTAGACATAATTTCTGCAACCTTATCGCTTATCTTGGTTAATATGGTAATAATGCTTTCGGCCATGGATAGGTATTCAGAATTATTTTTGTATGGATTTATCTCGCATATTACATTATAAAGCATATTCAAAGGGTTCATATTAAACAAAAACAACTCAGGGGGAATCGCCTCTTTAGCTATCCAAAGCGATTTGGCAATGCCTATCTCTTTTTTGGCGTTTTCAAAAAGGAGAATATTGTTTTCATTATTACCGATTATTTTAAGAGCCGCTATTATCTGTTCGTAGAGATAGTCTTTTCTTTTTTCGAGAAGTTTTTTATAATTTGAATATGCCGCTGCCCCCTTGCCCATAGATACCATTATCTCTCCGGTAAAATAGAGCTCTATTTCATCTCCTATAATAGCGCGAAGCCCGGGATGGATTTTTAATCCCGAAGCGGCATGATTTTCTTTTCCGGTTTTGAAATCTGGATTACCATTATTCTCTTTCATTTTCATTCATATCTATTTATTAACATACTTATTTATTTACTTTCCATCGCAGAATTATAAACAGTATGCAAATAAGCAGCATACAAATTCCCCTATAGGACAGTCGAAATTTAGTATGAACCCATTATTCATTCAATCTTAGCTCTACCATAAATGGATGGTAGTTGTACCATAAATGGTTCTAACTGAATACATTTCAATTTTAAAGGAATTAACACTTTAATAATGATTATATTTGCACTTCTGTTATATAAACAAAGGCAATTGTGGAAAACAACGTAGCACCGGTTATTCTTACCGCAATGGAACTGGAAGTTCATTTCGGCGAACATATAATATTGGACAAAGCATCCTTAAGCGTACACGAAGGGGATAGAATAGGCCTTGTAGGAAGGAACGGGGCGGGAAAATCCACTTTTCTGAAGATTATTTCGGGCACAATGCACCCCGATGCAGGTGATGTGGCAAAAAGAAAAGACCTTGTTACCGGATTCCTTTCGCAGGAGTTTACACTAAATGAGTATAGAAATGTACATGATAATATTATTGAAGGCGCAAAAAGGATTTTAGATCTCTTAAAAGAATACGAAAGCCTTCCGCACGATTCGGGGAAAAGACATCTTCTTGAAGAAGAACTTAACCGGTTGGACGGCTGGGATATTGAAAGGAAAATAGATTTGCTTGCAAAATCGCTTAGCGCCCCGGAACTACTAAGGGATGTAGCAACACTTTCGGGGGGAGAAAAAAGAAGAGTAGCCCTGTGCAAGGCCTTAATTTCGCAGCCGGACCTTCTTATACTTGACGAACCTACCAACCACCTCGATACCGATTCGATTGAATGGATTGAGAATTTTCTTGCCGGGTACAAAGGGACATGCATCTTTGTTACGCACGACCGATATTTTCTAGACCGGATTGCTAACCGTATTGTAGAGCTTTCGGGGGGCACTTTTTTCTCGCATCAGGGCAATTATACCGACTATTTGATTAATAAGGCGGAACGGCAAGCCGTTAAAGAAATTGAAGAAAGGAAAAGACAGAACTTTCTCCGCCGTGAACTTGAATGGGTTAGAAGAGGCCCGCGCGCAAGAAGAACAAAGGCCAAAAGCAGGCTTGATAATTACTACGAAGTTGCCGCCCAGCAGAATAATGAAATTGAACTTGACGTAGAGCTTATAATTCCACCGGCCGAAAAACTGGGCAACAAAATATTGGAGCTTAAGAATACCGGAGTAACATTAGGAGATAAAAACCTTTTTGAAGGATTAATGATCAACTTTGAACCGGGAAGAAAACTTGGCATTGTAGGGCGCAACGGCGCCGGCAAAACCACATTGCTTAAAATGATTCTCGGGCATATACCTCCCACTACCGGCAAAATAGAAATTGGAGAAAAGACAGAATTTAACTATATCGATCAGGCGCGGCTTCTGCTAAACGATGCCGATACTGTCTTTAACGCCATTGGCGAAGGGAACGAATCGCTTAAATTCGGCAAAACCGAAATTAGCGTATGGACTTACCTGCGCCGTTTCCTGTTTGAAGACGACAGGATTAATACTTTTGTGGGGCGGCTTTCGGGGGGAGAAAGAAGCCGCCTTACACTTGCAAAAATTCTTAAGAACGGGGGGAATTTCCTTCTTCTTGATGAACCTACAAACGACCTTGACCTGCCCACTTTAAGAATTCTTGAAGAAGCTTTAATCGCCTTTGAAGGCTGCCTGGTGGTTGTAAGCCACGACCGCTATTTTCTAAACCGGGTCTGCAATGGAATTCTTGCTTTTGAAGGGGATGGTAAAACATATTTCAGCGAAGGGAATTACGATTATTACATTGAGAAAAAGAATGCGCGTATTAAAGAAAATATCGAAACAGTGGTAAAGGAAAGGAAAACTGAGGTTACGGCAAAACCGAAGCAGAAGAAGCTTACATGGAAAGAGAATAAAGAACTTGAAACAATTGAAGAAGATATAATGAACGCCGAAACGGAGGTGGAGAGGATTGAACTAATTTTTTCTTCCCCCGATTTTTACGAAAAGCATGCCCACCGTACAACGGAACTTAGCAAAGAACTTGAAAACGCAAAAGCTCTCGTGCTTAAACTATATTCAAGATGGGAGGAGCTTGAACAGCTGAAAAAAGAACTTTCAGGCCAATAACACCTTTTTATCCCCTATTGCCCTTCAGGGAAACATTCGTTATAATACTATTGTATATAGCTTAAGAACGCAAATTATCCTTATTAAGCAACAATTATACAGGAGGTGACAAAATGAAAGGCGTTTTAAAAATAGGCATTATAAAGAAATCTTTCCCTCTGCTTTTATTATCAGCAATATTTCTATTTTTTAACGGATGTTCGGCCCCTTATTATCAGGAAAGCGGCTCCGGTTACCAGGCTGAACAGGGTTATAATCTTGCCGACTTAAATGAATACGGAGATTGGATTAACCTGCCCCCGTACGGCAGAGTATGGCGCCCTTCAGTTGTAAATGGTTGGCTGCCGTTCCATAACGGCCGCTGGATTTATTCAGACAACGACTGGGCATGGGATTCTTACGAACCATTCGGATGGATAGTTTATCATTATGGTTATTGGTATTACGACCCTATTTACGGATGGGTATGGATACCCCGCAACAACGGCTGGATGCCCGCTACAGTACAATGGCGTCAGTTCGGCGATTATATTGCCTGGAGCCCATTGCTTCCGCCGGGAGTAAATTACGGAGAACCGTGGAACGACCATGACGGACGATACTGGCATTCGGTTAGAATGGAAAACTTTACAAAGGATAACGTTGGGAAACTGCGCGATACACATCCCCAGTGGAAGGAAAGGGATAATTCGGGCAAGCAGATAATTGTTGGCAGAACCAGACCCACGCAGAATGAAATAGAAAATAAAACCGGGGTAAAAATAAGAAACACCCAAATAACCAAGGAACCGGTTCAAACTCCAGTTTCTACTTTCCGCAGAATGACACTTCCGGATAATGAGAGAGTTAGAAATTCATCCTACGAACAGAGAGTAAAGCGGGATGTGATAATTCCGCGCAGCGAAAGGAATACTACCGACAGAAGAAAGAAATAATTTTAGAGCTTTAAGAGCAGAATGATATATATGGCGCATTGTATTTCAATGCGCCTTTTTATAGCTTCTTTACCATATCATCTTACCGGTTTCCATAATTTTGAAACCGACCTGCCGGTTAACATTATAGCCGCGCTATTTAACAGCCACGAAAAGAGAACCGCAAGATGCCCTTTCGCCCTGTAGCGCCGTGACGATTCGTAAACTACTGTTTTCCGCGAAAAAAGGATTTTTCCCTTTCTTCTTATTCGTTTGAAAAGTTCAAAATCTTCCCCCGCGGCAAGAAGTGGGTTATATCCCCCGGCTTCAAAAAATATTTCCCTTCTAATAACCTGGCATTCACCCCGCCCCATCCCCAGCCCTATTAAATTTTCAAGACTGAATAACCGGTTGTAGAACGAAGCGAATAGAAAATCTATAAATTTTCTTTCATCTGGATTAACTTCCACCTTACATGTAAACGCAACAAATTCCGAGTTAACAAAATCACGCTCCAAAACCGTAAAAAATGAATTGATGTCGTCAAACACTACATCGCCATTAACAAAAATTAGAATATCTCCATCGGCATTGAGTGCCCCCCTGTTTCTTCCTATTGCAATATTCTCAGGCTTATTACGGGTAGGCACTATTATCTTATCGGCATAAGGTTTGGCCGTTTCAACAGTTGCATCGCTGCTTCCCCCGTCCGAGACAATTAATTCGCATGCGCGGCCATATTTAATTTTATATTCTGCCGCCTGTTTAAGCAGAGGAAGCAGATATTTTTCTTCATTCAGCACCGGTATTATTATGCTGTATTTTATTCCGGTATTACTCATTCAAATCTATTTTTTCGCGAATCCATTTAAAGGTTTTTTCCAAGCCTTTATATAAAGATTGCGATGGCGCCCATCCAAGTTTTTCTTTAATAAGCCGGTTATCGGAATTTCTTCCCCTAACGCCTAGCGGTCCTTCAATGTGCCTTACGGTCAGCTTCTTTGCGGCAATCTGCATTACGTATTCCACAAGCTGGTTTATTGTAACCATTTCATCGGAACCGATATTTACAGGCCCGGCGAACGTATCGCAATCCATAAGCCTTCTAATTCCTTCGAGGCATTCATCTATATATAGAAAGGAACGGGTCTGCCTGCCATCCCCCCAGATTTCAATTTCCCCATTTTCAGGCGCAAGGGCAACTTTGCGGCATATTGCCGCAGGGGCTTTTTCCTTGCCTCCTTTCCAGGTGCCGTAGGGACCGAAAATATTATGAAACCGTGCTATCCTCATATTCAGACCGTAATTCCTGTTATAAGACAGGTACATCCGCTCGCTGAAGAGTTTTTCCCATCCGTATTCGCTGTCGGGTGCGGCCGGGTAAGCCGATTCCTCCGAAAGATCGGGCCTGGATGGATCAAGCTGGTTATAAGCCGGATACATACATGCGGATGAAGAGTAAAAAAGTTTTTTAATTTTAGCTTCTACTCCCCTTTTGGCTACATTAAGGTTTATTGAAGCCGAATTATGCATCACATCGGCATCGTGTTCGCCGGTAAATATATATCCGGCACCTCCCATATCTGCCGCAAGCTGATAAACCTCATCAAAATTGCGGTCAATTACATTATTAACCACTTCTGCATTACGCAGGTCGCCTATCACAAAATCGTCAACTTCTAGCCCCCTGAATTCGTGATGCTTCAAATCAACACCGCGGACCCAAAAACCTTCTTTCTTCAGTTTAACCGCAAGATGCCCCCCGATAAATCCCCCCGCGCCTAATACAAGCGCATATTTTTTTTCTGCCATGTATTCCTCCCGATTTGTATTTGTATAAATCTCAATTACAACCATATCAGTATAACTGCGGAATAATTTAACGGTAATTGGAATAGGCGCCTATAGCGGCCATTCCAATAACGGCAAAGATTAATAGTAATATTATACAGTCAAGT
>DAHYUM010000177.1 GCA_027398005.1 bacterium | reverse complement strand
ATCGCCTCCGTTGATTGCTGCACCGCCATTTTTGCATCGCCTTCGAGCAGCGCTTCCTCGGCCAGCGCCAGCGACGCTTCGCCGCTCTTTCCTTCCTTGCCGTAATATCTTCCATTACACCAAGCGAGTAAAGCTCATTGTCTTTTTTAATCAGTTCTGCCGATAATTGGAGAAGAATCAAGTCCCCGTTTTTTTTACGTGCTTTAATTTCCCTATTGCGGCAATTACCACTGCTCAACAATTCATTAATAATCGCATTCCGTTCTTCCGGATTTATCCAGAGGTTCAAATCGACTGTCGATTTTCCTACAAGCTCCTCAACGGTATAACCGTAAATGGAAGCCATAGCTTCATTCGATTCGATAATAATATTATCCGAGAGCCTGATAAGTGTAATGCCAAGAGGGCTCTGCCTGAAAATGATTGAGAGCCTTGCTTCCCTGTCGAGAAGTGCTTTTTCGGCTACGTCGCGGGCTTGACTTTCCCAATCAAGTTCTTCTTTAGCCGATTTAAGCTGTACAATAGTCGATTCAGCTTCGCTACTTTTTTCAAGAGCTTCATTAAGATAAAAATTCAATTCATTCTGAACTTTACGGAAATTCTCCTCGTAGCTGATTAATTTCAGTTTATTCTCAATCATCTGGGTAATTATTTTAATAAACCCGCCAGCAATACCGCTATGTTTTTTTATTGCATCTATTTGCCAGACAGGGATTTCGGAAGCGGCCGACAGGTATGCATTTATGTCAAATCCATATTTTTCAGCCTGACTAAGCAGGCGCTGTTTACCCGGATGTTGATTTAGATTAAAGGCGGTTGTATAAACACCTAATTGTATAGAATTAATAACAATCGGAATTGATTCCTTGTGGAGGCCGAACGGACATTCATGAATCACTGAATCGGGAATTATTGCACTTTCCGATTTTCTGCATTCGGGCAAAGTAAGTTTATTATTCAGATGGAATTTAACGCAGAAATCGGGCCAACCGGTTGAAGTTAAAATATTCCCTTCATTATCAATTATTGCCGAAGGTACCGAATAAGTTTGGAATATCTTATCCTGCATTTCCTGCAGTATATTTAAATCGATTATTTTCTCTAATCTCATTTCCATTCAGAACTCCGTATTTACATAAAATTTCGGGAACGATTTATATATTCCCGACTCCGGATTAAATATCTAAAATGGCCACCTTCTGCCCGCGAGTTTTCTATAGATATTATCGCTATAAATTTAAGATACTTAAATATTTTTTTTTGCGCAATTAATTATTTAATACGCATTTGGTATTATGTATTAATATTCTCCCTCTTCCCGCCTGCAACAAATAAAGCCCGTTCACAATATCGAATTGGGATATTCCAGCCTTATATATCTGCTTATTTATAAACCGTTGCAACATTTAAAAATAATTTGCGGGGTGTTATTATGTTACTCCTGCTCTATTGAATATTTATAGCTGTATGGAATAATTATTGTAAATGCCGTACCAACGCCCACTTTGCTTTCTACTTTAATACGGCCTTTAAGCATATCAATAAATTCCTTGCAAATCGTAAGCCCAAGCCCGCTGCTATGCTGCATAATATCCCCTTTCTTTGAAGTAGCAAAGGGATCGTAAATACTTTTCAATTTGTCTTCAGGTATTCCGTACCCGGTATCTTTAATTACAAAGGTCATTTCATAATCGCCATCGGCAACGGTGCAGTTTGAATATTCCAGATTCACGGTACCATCGTGTGTAAATTTAATTGAGTTGGCAACCATATTAATCATAATCTGCCTTATAATAACGGGATCGGAAAAAACCACATTTCTATCCATTATACCGGCCGTAAATTCAAGTTCATCCGAGTGGCTTTTAGCCAGCGGCTGAAGAATTCTGAAAATGCCCTCCATTTCCTGCTTTAAATCGAATAATTCAAATTCTGTTTTAAAAGCTCCGGTTCCAATTTTGGCAAAATCGATAAAATTATTTATTGTATTAAGAAGGCTCTGAGCCGATATTTTCATAGTGCGCGAATATTTTTTTATATCGTCCATCGAAATAATAATATTTTCGTCCATCATATCGAGGAACAGGATTATAGAGTTAAGCGGAGTTCTAATTTCATGGTTAATTTTAGCCAGAAGTTCAATACGGTGATTTTTCTCGGCTAAAGCAAGTGTAGCCATTCTTTCCCTTTCTCTGGTTTCTTCAACCAGCCTTAACGCCGCGGCTTCTTTTTCCTTTTCGGCCATTATTTCTTTGGTTTCATCCTTAATTATAAAATCAAGATAGAATTTCCCCTTATCATCATGCTGCCTTGTAGAACTGATCCAGAAATATTTAGCCTCTCCTTCTCTATTTTTGCTCTTAACAGAGAAATCCTTTGTCTTAACGGGCGAAAATGACACCCCCTGAATGAATGCGGAAAATTCCTTATCGCCCACCAATTCTGAAATGTTGAGTTCTTCATTAGTCTCATCAAGGTTAAAAAGGCTCGAAAAGAATTTATTGCGGGTAATAATTTTGCCCGTTAATTCGGTTCGGCAAATTCCAACTGGTACATTATTGAAAATGAAATTTATTTCATCTGCTTTGGCCCGGTACATCCTTCTCAGCTTGTAGTTAACTGCGCTTGCCACAATACTAAGCATGCTTATAAGGCATACGAAAATTGTTATGGCAAAAATATTCGGCAGCAGGTAAACCCCCGCCTTATTAAACAGAATTGATGCCGCAAAAAGAATATTATAATAAATGGCAACGTAAATCTGATGTTTCAGCTCCCAGCTGAATACCAGCGCAGTTGTAAATATTAGCAGCGATAATATCTGCGAATTCAAATATATGGTCTGCGGTATTTTGTAAATAGTGTATATGAATGACCCTATAAGTGAAATTACAAGGGTGTGTATCATGGCCGTGGTTAAATTATGCCCCGGGTTCCTGAAAGTAAGGCTGAATATAGAAAGCGCAATTATTGTAAATAGTACCCTTGCAAAATAAATATCGAGGCTGAAATCCCTGAAATAGTAAATTTCGAAAATGAGCGACCAGGCACCGGTAATTATGCTTATTGCCGATGCTATCCTGAGCGATTTGATGTTTAATTTTAATGTATCTTCCATTTTTATACCGATAATTTTTAAATTACATCATTTATTAAATCAAGCAGATCCTGCTTTTTATATGGTTTTTGGAGATAATGCGTACATCCTTCTTTTATAAAATCCTCTTTGTCCCCGTCCATGGCAAACGCCGTATATGCAATTACCGGGGTTTCTTTATACTGCTCTAACTGCTTTATTATTTTGGTAACTTCAATGCCCGAAAGCCCCTTGCCTAAATTTATATCCATTAGAATTGCAGAATAGTCATTTCTTTTTGCCATTTGAATAGCCGACGCGCCGTCGTAGGCGATATCAATATCGCATACATTCTCGAGATATAATTTTGTAACTTCAACGTTTATCCGGTCATCTTCAACCAGAAGAACTTTCTGCTTATCGGGGTATGCAATCCTTTCTTTAAGTTTAACAACCGAATCTTTCACCTCCGATTTCGGTATCACTTCAACTTTTTCCCACTGGGGCAGTTTTATCGTAAAAACCGAACCTTTTCCCACTTCACTCTCTAATTCGATTTTGCCGTTCAACAGGTTAACATATTTTTTTACAAGAGAAAGCCCCAGCCCCACACCTTCAAAATTACGGGTCATCCCTTCGTATACCTGCCTGAATTCCTCGAATATCAGCCCCTGCTTTTCTTTAGGAATACCTATTCCGGTATCAGACACTCTTATACAGTCATACAATCTGCCTTCATGTGTTTCATTATAACTTTCTATTGAAACCTTTCCTTTATCGGTATATTTAACCGCATTGTTTATCAGATTATTTATGATTATTTCGAACATTGTTATATCGTAATATACTTCCTTTGAAGTGGATTTATTCTGATAGGCCATCTTTAATCCCTTAAAATTGGCCGAATGCATATGGCGCTGAATCAAATCATTCATCTTCTCTTCAAGAATGAAAACAGCAGGGTGAACTTCGTGGGTTTGCGATTCAAGTTTTGTGAGAATAAGAATCGATTCAAGCGTTTCCTTTAATCTTATAGCCGATTCGTTAAGATTTTCGGCATACACTTTTAATTCTTCATTTTGAACTTCATCCATAAGAACTTCGGCGTAGCCGAGAATACCCACCATTGGAGTCCTCAATTCGTGGCTCATCAGCGCGAAGAAATGGGATTTAAGCCTGTTGGCCTCTTCCGCCTTTTCCTTTGCCCTTGTAAGTTCGAACGTTCTTTCGGCAACTTTTTGTTCCAGTATTGAATTTACGTTTTCAAGTTTACGCCGGTAATTATATAAAGTCACGTGCGTTTCAATTCTGGTTTTTACCTCTTCAAGCTGAAAGGGCTTTGTAATATAATCAACCGCACCCAGCCGGAAGCCTTTTACTTTATCTTCTATTTCCGACATTGAAGTGATAAAAATTACCGGAATTTCATTTGTTGCCTCATTTGCCTTTATTCTTCGGCATGTTTCGTACCCGTCAATTCCGGGCATCATTACATCCAGTAAAATTATATCCGGAATTGTACCGGCCTCAATTAGCGCCAGCGCATCGAGCCCGCTTCGTGCTACTTTAATTTTATATTCCGCCAAATACTCACCGAGTATAGTTATATTCTCAGGAGTGTCATCCACAATCAGAACAATTGAATTTGATTTATCGTAGCTCATAATTTTTAGGACTTCTTTACCAGTCCCATCCTTTCTGTTGAATAGTTCAACAATTAAATGGATATTGTATCAATTTCTTCAAGAGCTTCCTTATAGTCATAATTCTTTATTGCCCTTTCAATTCTTTTCAGTTTTGTCATAAGCATCTCAATTCCCGGTTGTGCCATAATTTCTTCCATTTTTCTTCCGGCGTCAAAATCATTTTCTTCCAGTAACTTCTTTAATTCGGCAATTTTAGCAGTAAAATCCTCTTTATTAATAATCCCTTCTTTCATAGGCCTGTTTTCTACAGAAAATACTTTATCCTTAATTTCGGTAAGCGTATTGCTTAGCAAGCTCTTAAATTCGGGCATAATAGTGCCGGCGGCTGTAATGTCATTTTTAAATGCTTTTTCAAGCGCGGCAGAAATTTTGAATAGCCCCTTTGCCCCCAGATTGCCCGCAACCCCTTTAATTGTATGGGCAATTCTAACCGCTTTTTCCTGCTCCTTTTGCATTATTGCATTTTCCAGTTCTTCATACGCTTCTTTATTGCTTTCGTAGAATTTATTTAACAGCTTTATATAAAGACTTTTGTTGCCCCCTATCCGGTTTAAACCATCTTTAGTATCTATATAATTGAACCCTTCCAATCCGGTTTCAGATTTATCGCTACCATAAGTGATACCGGCTCTCCCCGTATCATCTGTATTTTTAATTGGAGGAATCCATTTTACCAGCGCGCCGAATAATTCGTCAATATCAATCGGTTTCGATATAAAATCCTGCATTCCGGCTTCAAGGCATTTTTCTTTTATCCCGGTCATTGCGTCTGCCGTCATTGCCACAATTGGGAGCTCTTCCTTATTTAATATTTTCCTTATTTCAGACGAGGCTGTAAATCCGTCCATAACCGGCATCTGGAGATCCATCAATACGAGGCTGTATTTGGAACCGGAGCTCGAGTT
>DAHYUM010000176.1 GCA_027398005.1 bacterium | reverse complement strand
AGAGCCCCGGAGGGGCGGCACCTTTGTATTAAAAACATTCTTCTGTTTCCGCAGGGCTCGCCCGCCATTGGCGCAGGGGTACGACCCCTGCGCGCTGAGAATACCCGTTTGAATCTATATCGGCGGGGTTGAGTATCGCTTAGCCCGCATAACAAGGGGATAGAATTATTTAGCTGCGCAATCGATACAGACGTGCCTGCCGGCTTTAATTCTGCCATATTCTTCAACTACCATTTCGCCGCATTCATCGCAGACAAAAGAATTAAAACTGTCTTTGTGCGCTTCCGGTACAAAATCGAAAATTTCGGAGATATTAATAAGTTTATCTTCCGGAGCATTAATAACCATATTAACCAGCGGATCAACTACTTCAGCAGGAACTTTGCTGGCCGGAATTCCTTTTTCGCGGTAATCTTTAAAAAAGGCCGTTTGTTTATTAGCGAGCATAGCTTCCGCTTTAGGAGTAACACGGACTGCTTTGCCGGCGGCTTTATCAATTAAGGTAACAGCCCATTTCCCTTTATGAGTCTTTTTTAAATTCCCTTTGCCGAACGTAGTGCCCAAAATTACCTGAAGCCCGTCGGCAAAACAGGTAGCGCAGTGATGTTCGCCAAGGTCAACAAAAGCTACAAGCTGCCCGTCTTTAGCTCTTTCAACACCAAGTGCATTCATAGCAGCCGCACCAACTCTTAAACCCATAGGCATAGCAGGGCATTTGTGTCCATGAAATTTCTGGCCGAACTCAAGCCATTCTTTAGGATCGGTTTTTGACATATTAATTCTCCCGTTTTCTAATTAAAAAAATATTGAATTTGAATTGTTGTTAGTGAATTCGTTTTATTTGAAGTAAACTGAAATTTATTATTTACGGTAAATTTAATTTCATTCCCTTTTAACAGATAAGAATAGCCAAAAGCGTACCAGGGAGCGTCTTCGGTTCCCAGGTTAAGGTCGTTGTACTGCTCAACTGAAATGGCAAGCAGATGTTTATCCGCAATAAGTAAATCGGCAAGGGCAGTAAACCCATTAGCTGTTTTATTGCCTAGGTGTGCTTCCAAATATTCAGCTTGCAGTTCAAAACTGCCTAAGCTAAATAATTCGTCGAACCCGAAGCGGAAATCGTTGCCGTTGAAAAAATAACCCGGGGCGAATATTTTAGAAAACTGGAGATTGTGCGCATTTCTGTATGAAATATTATACCCCATTTGTAAAGAGGCACTGCCATTATTAAGAAGGTAAACGGAGCCCCGGTTCACAAATAGAAAATTATTTTGTCCGGCAGGGTTATTAGCTCCGCTGCCGTTAAAAAATCCGAAACTGAAAGCCCCTTTCCTATCGGCGTTTAATTTTATTTCAGCTCCAATATCTCGCCCCATCGTTTCAGCCCCAGGCACAAGAGCGTTTACTGCATCGGACCTTTCGTTAAATGGAATTGAATAATCGGGCTGTTTCCTTTGCAGACTGAAATCGGGTACAAACTGTCCTGCGGTTACTTCAAGATTTCCCGCTTTATATTTGATTAAGACATCCTGAAGCAGAAGCTGGTACTTAACCTGCTGAAGAAAATTGGCCTGTACTTTATAGCTTAAATTACCATTATAAAAGGCAGAACTGCCGTTCACCCAGAATTTTACCCTTCTAAGTGAAAAGGCCTGCTGAGTTTGGTAATTATCGGTAAAGCGGAATTGTGAATATCCGTTCCATTCAATTTTTTGTTGCGCACGCAGGTTTACCGTTAAAAATATTAATGATAGTAATATTAAAATCTTCTTCATTTCTGCCTCAAATGCTAGCTAGTAGTTTTATTAATATCTGCGCCGAAAGGGCCCACATTAGCAGACCTACCCCAGCTTTAATCATTTTGGGCTTAATCTTAAGACTGAACCGGGCGCCAAGGTAACCGCCAAGCAGAACAGCAATTCCAGCTGATAGAATTAGGGGATAATCCATTCTGTGTGATGAAGCGTGCCCGATTATACCAGCAAGAGCCGAAAAGGAGATTATTAAATGGGATGAACCTGCGGCGAACTTTGTGGGGTATTTTAATACGTAGGTCATAAATGGAACAATAAGAATTCCTCCTCCAATTCCAAGCAGACCCGAAATGAACCCTACAACTATACTGAATATGACAATAAGGGCATACAATTTAAAATTCAAACCTGCGGGTTTGTGTTCTTCGGAGGCCCCTTTTTCCCAATAGGTATAAATCATTTTACCCCCCAGAATAACAAGAAAGAAAACAAACAGCCAAAGCAGAACCTGTGTGTTGAAATATTTCGACATCACACCCCCCGCAAAGGCTCCTATTACTATGCCCGGCACAAACATAAAAGACGCTTTCAGGTCTATCATTTTATTCTTGTAAAAAACATAACCGGCCGAAAGTGAGGTGATAAGGTTTAATACAAGCGAAGTTGATGTTGATATTAGTACCGAATACCCCAGCAATATGAAAAGAGGGGAATAGACAGAACCCCCTCCCTGGCCGAACATTGAAAATATAAACGCGATAATGAACGAAAAGAGTACCGCTATTATCAATATATTATTATAATCCATTTTGAACTCCCTGATTATTCAATAGTATTTTTATTCTATTTATTTACTATATAAGTAATCATTTACTTACATTTATGGCTAAAAAATTTTATTTCCTTAAAGTATTTATCAACAGGGTAAACATTCTGGAACAGAAGTTTTCAACGTTTAAGCCATGTTTATTAAGTACCATTTCGATATTGAAAGTAATAGGCACGCCCATATAAAGCATTGCCATATCGGTTGGGTCAATATCTTTGCTCCAAACCCCTTCGGCAATACCGTCGTTAATTATTTTTACAATCAATTGTTTTTGTTCCGATAGAATCTGGTTTAATTTATCCTTCAATTCCTTATCGCCAAGGTGGGTAGCTTCCGAAAATAAAAGTATTGTAATGCCTCTTTTTTCTTTAAGGTATTTAACATTGCAGCATAGATAGCTGAATAATTTATCTTCGGCTTTTTGCGGATTAAGCACAATATTGCGCAGGGGAGTAATTAGGTCCCTTGCAACATCATCCATAATACCTTTTATAATATCCCTTTTGCTTTTAAAATGCCTGAATATGGCTCCTTCGGTAAGGCCTATTCTTTTGGCTAGGTTGCGGGTAGATACATTATGAAGCCCTTCCTCGGCAATTATCTCAAGAACTGCAGCTTTTATCTGCTCCTGTCTAGTATCTGTTGTCTCTCTTATCATCTCAATTTCATAATTATGTAATCACTTACTTACAAATATAGACAATTTTTTTTATTTGTCAATAGAAAAAAGTAGCAATAACCAGGCATGCAATTGCCGGTAATCTGCATTATTCTGCATAATTTGAAAAAATCCGTGCAGAATAAGAGCATATGGATATGGCAAAGTTGCGCGGCAGAATATAATTATTATACAAATCTATATCGGCGGGGTTGAGTTTTTAGAGACAAATTAAGAATGAATCAACTCCCGATTAAAAAGGTAATAAGCCGCGTAGCGGCGGCATTTTAGTAGAAAACAATTTTTATCCTCAAAAAAAAGAACCGCGTCAGCGGTGGCATTTTAATTCCCTGCAGATTTGCACGAATTAAAAACGTTATGGATTCCCCTTAAGCCAAAGGTTTAAAACAAAAAATCCCGCATAGAGCGGGATTCATTTTGAGGCGCCGAAGGGACCTGCCCCGGCAGGCAAGTTCGAATTTACCCGCCTGTGTGTAGTTCTTCACTATTTCGGTAACACCGGATAAGTAGTATTTTAAAGTACTAAACTGGTGGTACAATGAACAGTTCAATGATGTTATCTATGACAAACAAGTGGATAACTATCCTTCCAGAGTATGAGAAGGTAAAGGCCGGTAAAAGTCATCTATTTAAGACTATCGAGCAGCTCTGCCAAGCCCATAATATTCATCGCAAGGATATTCGTAAGTATTATGAAAGGTGGATTAAAGGTGGAAGGGAAAGATCTGCTCTTCTCCCCCATAAAAGAGGTCCAAAGGTTGGCAAGTATAAGCTTCTATCCAAAGAAGAAGAACGCATTATCATTAAGATTCATAGGCGTTTAGCAGCTAATGAGTTTGAGATATTTCACTTGTTGAAAAATGATTTTAATGTTCATCCATCTGTATCAACAATTTACCGCACCTTTAAACGTTATCCCCTGAATAAACAACGTAAACAAAAAGTAAAACGATATGAAAAAAGGTATCCAGGAGAGCTCTTACATGCCGATACTTATTACCTTTCTAAGTCAATTATGCTTGAGCGTAAGCAGTATTATCTCTTTGGGATAATTGATGACTGCAGCCGTATTGCTTATTCCCAGATTATCACGGCACTTAACTCGGCAGAGGTGTCAAAAGCCTTCTTCAAATCCGTCCAGTTCTATCTTGCTCATGGAATTATACCAGAAAGAGTAATGACAGACAATGGAGCCGAATTTACCGCCTTCACTTCCTTAAAAGCCAGAAAAACCCATTTCTTCGAGACCATGCTTAATATCGTTGGTGTAGATCACACTTATACTCGTCCATACCATCCACAATCAAATGGCAAAATTGAAAGGTTCTGGAGAATCGTTAATCAGGAGTGTCTATTTCACTTGGATTTTGGGCAAACTTTGGATACCTTTTCTTCGGAATTAAGCGGTTTCCTTTATAGATATAATTATCAACGTAGACATGGGGCATTAAATTATACTACCCCTTTGGATAAGCTTATTTCTGTTACCGAAATGCTGAAGTAATACACTGTGGCGGGCCGATGAATAAAGTCCGCCGTGGCGGATTGCAGTCCGCTGTGCCGGATTCCCCTTAAGCCCATGGTTTAAAACAAAAAATCCCGCATAGAGCGGGATTCAATTTGAGGCGCCGATCGGATTCGAACCGATGAATAAAGGTTTTGCAGACCTTCCCCTTAAGCCACTTGGGTACAGCGCCAATGAGTAAACTCAAAATTCAAAGTACGAAATTCAAAACAATGATTCTAAACGACCACTATTATGCAATTACCATCCGAATACACTGTAAAGGTTCTGAAGACCGACTTTATCCCGCAGATTTTTTGCGGGACCTTAAGTCCCAACTTGTCGGGAGTACAGCGCCGTAAAATTTAGAATTCAGAATGTAGAATTGAGAATTATTCTTTCTTGAAAATCTTAAGATAAACTAGTCAAAAAGAACACCGAAAAAAAATCCCGATAAGTATCGGGACATAGAGCGGGAAACGGGACTCGAACCCGCGACATCAACCTTGGCAAGGTTGCGCTCTACCAACTGAGCTATTCCCGCATTATTTTAAGAACTAAAAAAAACGTGCGCTAAATATAATATTGTTTCCCCTTTAGTGCAATACTAAAATAAATTATTTTCGTGCTCCCGGTATAAAACCCCTGTAAGCCTGCGAAGCCTGTATTGAGAGGAAACAATCTTTATCTATTTTCTCAACAATCTCTTTAACCGACTTAAAATCCTTTCTTTTAATAATAACCATAAGAATTGAAACGCCGCCGCTTCCACCTTCGCCCGGTATTAATGTAACCCCGAATTTCGATTTCCTAAGCTCATCGGCAATTGCGTCGGAAAAATGTTTCGAAATTATCATAAGCTGTGTGTACCCGACTGAAAATTTCTGCTCGAGCGTTATGCCCAGTATATTGCCCGCCCCGAAACCGGCCGCGTATCCTATTAAA
>DAHYUM010000175.1 GCA_027398005.1 bacterium | reverse complement strand
TGCGCATAAACAGAACTAAAGTTCTCATCTACTACTTCAAGCGCACCATAGCCGGAAATATTAGCCTGAGATTTAATCGCGTTTTGCGGATCTTCCTTGATTCCCGCTTTCGTTCTGTCCAACTCCCTTATCATCTGGTCTATTTTGATTCCATCTTCCGATAAATCGATTTTATCCTTAGATGAAGTCTCATCCAGCTTTTTTACATCCTCATCGGATGTTTTTTTACGGGATGTTGAAAGAACTTTCTGGGCATCAGCAGCTTTTCCAAATCCGGTTACTATTTGCTGAATTCCCATAAATGACCTCCTTATCATTTATAATTTGGGTCTTATCACCCAACTGATTATCGGCAGAAACCCGTTCCAGTTTAGCCCTCTTTTTAAACTTTTTTCATTTTTTTTGAAAATATTTTTCCCCATGCCCCCGGTTTTTCCAATTTTCCCCGTTTTCAGCCCAAAAATGGACTATTTTTAACTTTATCCCCCTATTTTAACCTTAAGGCCGTATTCTTCAAAACAGTTTGTTACCGCCTCTATCCTTTCTTTTGAAGGTTCTGCCAGTTCCCCCTGCTCAAATTCCTTTCCCATTTTTTGATATTTCTGCCTTGCTATATTATGGTATGGCAGAATATTAACCTGTTTCTTATCCCCCGCAAGTGCCGAAATGAACTGAGCGCTTAATTCTGCATTGGCGTCGTCATCATTTACCCCCGAAATCAGAGGAATTCTTATATTTATTTCGGCTCCTGTTTCTGCCAGCTTTATAAGATTCTCTTTTATTTTTTCGTTGCTTACACCTGTCCATCTTTTATGCTTTTCGCTGTCGAATACCTTAAAATCAAAAAGAAAAAGGTCGGTCTTTTTAGCCGCTTCTAAAATCAGCTCCGTATTTACCAGTCCTGCTGTATCCACAGCCCTGTGTATTCCTCTTTTACCGCATAAATCGAGAAGTTCAAAAAGGAATTTCGGCTGAAGAAGCGGCTCGCCCCCAGAGAATGTTACTCCCCCCTCCGATTGATCCATGAATAGTGTCTCTTTTTCTATTATCTTCATTATATTGGCGGTGTTCTCAATCCTTCCCGAAATTTCTGATGCTGTAGTAGGGCATATCCTTGCGCAGGTTCCGCATACTGTGCATAGTTCTATATCAGTAACTATTCCGTCAGGAGTAAGCTCGCAGGCATCCTGCGGACAGTTATCTACGCATGCGCTGCAGCCTATGCACCTGTTGGCCGAATATAATTTCTGCACCTTGTGCGATATGCTTTCGGGGTTATGGCACCAGGCGCAGTTTAAATTGCATCCTTTAAAAAAGACGGTCACCCTTATGCCGGGACCGTCGTTAATTGAATATCTTTTTATATCAAAAATAAATCCAGATTCCATTTACATGCCGGTTATTTCAACAACCAATTAAAATATTAGAAAGAATCATTTTCTGTACGTTCAATAATCTCCTGCTGAAGATCGGAATTCATATCGTTGAAATAATCGCTGTATCCTGCCATTCTAACAAGCAGGTCCCTGTAATCTTCAGGAGTATGCTGTGCCGCAAGAAGAGTAGCCGTATCAACTACGTTAAACTGAACATGATGCCCGCCCAATGCAAAATAGCTCCTTATCAGTTTCCCTAATTTCTTTATATCATCCTCTTTCTTAAGAAGCGCCGGCAGGAAACGGAGGTTTAACAGTGTACCCCCCGATTTCGACTGGTCCAGCTTTCCGAGCGATTTAATTACCGAAGAAGGGCCGTGTGTATCGGCACCGTGCGATGGAGAAGTGCCGTCCGATATAGCCTTGCCCGAAAGCCTTCCGTTTGGTGTTGCCCCGAGCACTTTACCGAAATAGATATGGCATGTGGTGCTAAGCATATTCAAATGATATGTTTCCCCTTTAATATTCGGCTTGCCGTCTATTGCCCTGAACAGGTCATTATATACCCTTACGGCAATATCATCTGCAAATTCGTCGTCGTTGCCGAAGAATGGGGTCTTGTTCATAATCGTCTGCCGCAGGAATTCTTCCCCTTCAAAATTGCCTGCTACCGCCTTAAGAAGTTTTTCCATTGTGAAATTCTTCTCTTCAAATACATGTTTCTTTATAGCCGAAAGGCTGTCGGTTACGGTGCCAAGTCCGGTACACTGTATATAATTGGTATTATAACGGGGACCGCCGTCGTAATAGTCCCTTCCCTTCTTAATGCAGTCTTCAATTACTACCGAAAGGAATGGAGCCGGCGCGTATTTAGCGAACATTCTATCAATATAATTACTAACCGTTATCTTCAAATCAACTATGTAATTAAGCTGTTTAATAAAAGCGGAATAGAGAGCTTCGTAATTTATAAATGTTTTCGGGTCTCCAGTTTCTATGCCCACCTTCTTTCCGGTCATCGGGTCAATGCCGTTATTAAGGGTTACTTCAAGAATTTTGGGCACATTAAGGTAGCCTGTTAAAAGGTAAGCCTCCTTGCCGAAAGCCCCCACTTCAATACATCCGCTGCACCCTCCTTCGCGGGCATCGCGTAGGGATTTACCCTGGGCAAGCAGCTCCTGAACATATGCATCGGCATTGAATACCGAAGGATAGCCATGCCCCTGCCTAATAACCTTAGCCGCGGCATTAAGAAAACTATCCGGGGTCCGGGAACTGATATGCACCGAGTTGCCCGGCTGAAGAATATGAAGCTCTTCTATAATTTCGAGCATAAGGAATGAAAGCTCACTCACGCCGTCGCTTCCATCCGATTTAACGCCGCCTAGGTTAATATTTGTAAAATCGTTATATGTGCCGCTTTCCTTTGCGGTAATGCCTACTTTAGGGGGAGCAGGATGATTGTTTACCTTAATCCAGAAGCATGAAAGCAATTCCTTTGCGTGCTCCTGGGTCAATGTGCCATCGGCAATCCCTTTTTCGTAGAATGGGGTTAAATGCTGGTCGAAATGCCCCGGATTCATGGCATCCCACCCGTTAAGCTCGGTTACAGTGCCCAAATGGACAAACCAGTACATCTGGATTGCCTCGTGGAAATCGCGCGGAGCATGGGCGGGGACCCATCTGCATACATCCGCAATTTTCTTCAATTCCCCTTTTCTAACCTGATTTTCTTCTTTCGCCGCCATTTCTTCGGCAAGCTGTGCATGCCTTTCGGCAAATATAATAGCCGCATCGCACGAAATTGCCATTGCATTCAGCTCATCGGCTTTATCGGTGGCTTCCGGATCGTTCATATAATCTAGCGAATTGAGATGCTCTTCAATTTCCCTCTTAAAATCGAGCATTCCCTTGCGATAGATTTTTCCGTCAAGAGCGGTATGCCCCGGAGCCCTCTGTTCCATAAACTCGGTAAATAAACCCGCCTCGTATGCCGCTTTCCATTCTTCCGGCACATGATTGAAAATCCTCTCCCTCTGCGTCTTCCCCTGCCAAAAAGGAATTATCTCCTTTTCGTACGTTTCAATATCCTTTTCATCAACTATATACCTCTGCATATCCCTTGTATTAAGAACATTCAGGTCTTCAACGCTGTGGCAAGTAAGCTCAGGGAATGTGGGCACGGCTTTCGGCTTCGGGCCTCTTTCACCAACAATCAGCTCGCCATCCCCAATATAAATTGTTTTGCGCTTGCAATGGTCAAGAAACGAAAGGGCCCTCATAACGGGAACCGGATATTTGCCGTAGTTTTCCCGGTAAAATTGCGTCTGGTGAACGGCTCTTTCAATTGTAATTGAAGGTTCGGTATCAACGCTTAACTTGCGCAGGCGCTGTATTCTTTCATTCATTCCGGGCCCTATCGGGTTATGAGCCGATTCGTAAAAGTTACCTTCGGCAGATGCTCCTCTCAACGGCACCTGATTTTTCATTTCAATCTTTTCAAACATTTTATTTTTCCCTATATGGATTTCTTTTTTCTTCGTTAATTATTTAAAATAACAGACAGCTCCGCTTTACGGAACATGTGCAAACAGGATAACGAAATGTGGGATTAATTATAGAAGATGAGGCAGGTATAAAGCCTGCGGTAGCTCTTTAGAAGAGAGGGTATAAATTCCAATATTTCAGATTCTTTTATTTTCATAATGGATATAATATAATAATTACGTTTGCTATAATCAATGCTATTTTAATGCCCTGTTTAAGCATGCCTATCCTTTATGCACCGTGCCAAAAGCGGGGTTATTGTTTAAGAACCTTATATATTCAGTTCAAATAATATGCCACATTATTTTTGCAAAACCGGTATTTTACATTTTTTATCATACTAAGTTTTATTAGTTTTGAAAAATAAATCATTAAACTAAAGGGTTAGCAACATGTTTAATAAAAAGACTTATATCCAGCGCAGAACAGCATTAAAGAAAAAAGTAGGTTCAGGCATAGCATTGTTTCTTGCCAATAACGAAGCTCCCATGAATTACGCCGATAATACATATCATTACAGACAGGACAGCACATTTTCATACTTTTTCGGGTTAAACATTCCCAATCTTGCCGGCGTGCTCGATTTTGACGAAGGTAAAGAAATTCTTTTCGGCAACGATTTTACAATTAACGATATCGTATGGATGGGACCTCAGCCTACAGTTAAACAGCTTGCCTCTAAATGCGGCGTGCAGAACACAAACACATTTGATGATCTTGCCGCATATCTAAGGAATGCATTGGTAAAAGGAAGAGCTGTACATTTCATCCCTCAGTACAGGCATGACAATGTGCTTATATTAAGCAAACTGCTGGGAATTGACCCGTTTAGAATTGACGATTATGTTTCTCTAAAATTGATGAAAGCAGTAATCGAGCTCCGCTCGGTTAAATCGAAAGAGGAACTTGACGAAATTGAAAAAGCAATTTCAATTTCGTACGAAATGCATACGGCGGCAATGCGCTTTACAAAAGCAGGAATGGTTGAACAGGAAATTGCAGGCTTTGTTGAAGGAATCGCCTTATCGCTCGGCGGCGGCACTTCATTCCCTACCATCTTTACTAAAAACGGACAGACACTGCATAACCATTTCCACGGCAACCTGCTTGCCGACGGCGATTTAGTAATCCAGGATTCCGGCGCCGAGACCGCGGAACTTTACGCAAGCGATATAACACGTACTTTCCCGGTAAGCGGTCAGTTCTCCCCCCGCCAGAGGGATATTTACCAGATTGTACTTGATGCGAACCTTCAGGCAATTAAAATGATGAAGCCGGGCATTACCAATAAAGCAGTCCACATTAAAGCCGCTACCGTTATTGCACAGGGATTAAAAGACCTTGGGCTTATGAAAGGAAATGTTAACGACGCCGTTAAGAACGGAGCTCATGCATTGTTCTTCCCTCACGGACTGGGGCATCTGCTCGGAATGGACGTTCACGATTTGGAAAATTACGGCGAACATTACACAGGATATGACGACAAGAATATTAGAAGCACTCAGTTCGGTTTAAAGTCGCTCCGTTACGGTAAAAAACTGGTTCCGGGGAATGTGCTTACGGTTGAACCCGGCATTTATTTCATTCCTCAGCTTATTGATATGTGGAGCGCAGAGAAGAAACTGGCACAATTCATCAACTACTCAAAGGTTGAAAAATATAAAGATTTCGCGGTTAATGACTTCATCTTCTTCCAAAAAGGAACCACAAAATTATAAAGAATTGGAGAAACAACTAGAGTCAAAAGCGTTACTGAAATTCCAATAGAAGTTTCCTCAACCGACAAAAGTTTAAGAACG
>DAHYUM010000174.1 GCA_027398005.1 bacterium | reverse complement strand
AAGGAACGCGATTATAAGCAATACACTCCCCGATATTGAGAAACTGGATAATTATTATGCTTACCGTGGAGGCCAGGCAGTCTTAAAATATATTGCCTATAAATACGGAAAAGAAAAAATAGGTCAGATTGTAAATAAAATTCAATCCACCGGTAATTTTGATGCAGGCTTTAAGAGCGCAATAGGAATTAATTTTGAAGAACTTAACGAGCGATGGCTTAAAGATTTGAAAAAAGAATACTGGCCCGATATTTCGAACTACACAGACCCCGATGAATACGCCAAGCGTCTTACGAACAACAAGAAAGACGGTTTCGGGTTTTATAATGTAAGCCCCGCAATCTCCCCCCGCGGAGATAAAATTGCATTCCTTTCGGACAGGGACATATACCTTGACCTTTACCTTATGAACACATCGGACGGAAAGGTAACAAAAAAACTTCTTGAAAGCGGAAAGACAAATGATTTTGAAGAACTTAACGTACTCTTCCCTTCCCTTGCATGGTCCCCCGATAATAAAAGGGTAGCCTTATCGGCAAAGAGCGGCGGCTCAAACTCAATTGCAATAATCAATACCGAAAACAACGATATTGAATTCCTGCCTTTTGAGATGGACGGAATTGAATCTGTCAGTTGGTCGCGGGACGGAAATAAAATTGCTTTCGTCGGGCAGAATTCATCGCAATCCGATATTTATGTTTACGACTTTACTACCAAGCAAGTAACAAACATTACCGACGATATCTTCAGCGATAATAATCCATCCTGGTCCAGGGATAATAAGAAAATCTTCTTTTCATCCGATAGGGGAAGTTATCTCTACCAGCCTAAGGAAGATTACGAAATGTACAGGCACAATATAAACCACAGGGATTTATATATGGTAGACCTGGAGACAAAAAAAATTACAAGGCTAACCAAGTGGGAAAACTCGGACCAGCTCTTTACGGTTGCTTCCCCCGACGGCAAGGAGATTATTTTTACATCCGATTATAACGGCATTGGCAACTTATACAAGAAAAGGATTGAGCTTCTGCCTGCCGACACTGCAAAGACTGTAGCCGATATTGAAGCCGAGCCGATTACAAATTCACTTACTGAGATAACGCAGATTTCCCTTTCGGATGACGGGAAGAAACTTGCATTCACATCGCTTTACAAGGACGGGTATAACATTTTTACTCTCGATAATCCATTCGCGATGAAACCGTTTAAAAAGGAGCTTAAGCCAACGGTATATGTTTCAAAACTTATGGGCAACAAGTATATAGGTTACCTACAGCCGGGCATAACCCAAAAGGATTCGGCATTTGCGCTTACAAAAGCACAGCCGGTTTCAGAGACAAAAGCAGATACTATTAAAACCGGCGGCGAGGCTAAAATTTTTACTGGCCAGCTTAAACAGAAAAACGTTTCAAAAGATTCGGTCAATGTGGATTACAGCAAATATGTTTTCGGCGAAGGGAAAAATTATCTCGATTCAACATCGTACAAGAAAAAAGAGCTTCAATTTAAGGAGACGCTCGATTCCGACGGGAACTATCTTGTACATAAATATAAAATCAACTTCTCCCCCGATCTTATTTATGCAAGCGCCGATTTCAGCACTTTGTACGGTGCGTACGGTTCTACCGTACTTTCATTCAGCGACATGCTTGGCAACCACAGGCTTATTGGAATGACCAATATGCAGATGGACTTGAAAAACAGCGATTACGGACTTGCTTATTACTATCTCGAAAACAGGGTGGACCTTGGGCTGATGCTTATGCATACCGCCCGTTTCTTTTATGCCAGTAACGGCCTGGCCAGCAATTTGTACAGGTACCGTAATTTAAGTTTTTCGGCTATAGCAAGTTATCCCCTTAACCGTTTTTACCGTATCGATTTAAGCCTCGGGTTATTGAATGTTACTTCCGAAAATCTGGACGACCCTTATTACCCGTCGCAGACTGCCTTCTTTATTACCCCTTCCCTCTCATTTGTACACGATAATATATTATTCGGCTATTACTCCCCTATAGAAGGCACACGTTATAATTTAACTCTGTTCGGCAATCCGGGCATAAACGACCCGAAAAGAAGTTTCGCTTCCCTGCTTATAGATTACCGCACCTACTTCCGTTTCTTCTTCGATAATTCATTTGTTATCCGTTTTTCGGGAGGTTATTCGGCAGGCATCAATCCGCAGAGATTTCTATTAGGGGGAACAGATAACTGGCTTAACCGGGAATTTGCGACAAACGACATTCCGATAAATAGCGTTGACCAGTTCGCGTTTTTATCCCTTGCAACCCCTATGAGAGGTTTTAACCTGGCAGAAAGGATGGGGAGCAAGTACGCGCTTCTTAATCTTGAGCTCCGTTCCCCATTAATCCGCTACCTTGTAACCGGTCCCCTTCCCATACTGTTCCAGAATATTCTTGGCACACTCTTCTTAGACGCCGGAGCGGCATGGAACAATAATTCGGAACTTCAGCTATTGGGCAGGAATGCCTCGGGCAACCTTGTAACTAAAGATCTTCTGTTAGGAACGGGATTCGGGCTCCGTTTCTATTTTATATTCTTATGGAGGTTCGACGTTGCGTGGTCGTACGATTTGCATTCATTCTCGCAGCCTAAATATTACTGGTCGGTAGGTCTCGACTTTTAAGAATAAAAAAGCCGCATTAATTGCGGCTTTTTTTCTACTTGGAATTTTTACTTCCCCCTGAATTCGATTTATTTTTGTAGTCGGTTTGATAAAAACCGGTGCCTTTAAAAATTGGGGAAGAACCGGAACCGATCATTTTGGTCAGCTCGTGGCCGCAAACGGGGCATTTATAAACAGGATTTTCTGTCATTTTATGAAAATATTCATATGTCTTATCGCAAATAAGGCATTTATAATCGTATGTAGGCATAGTTACTCCATATTTTGTACTCAAAAATAAATAATTGAAAAGAAAAAAACAGATTGTATGTGTAATTAAAATTTTAGTTATTTTTAGGTATTATATTTAAAACAATAAGGAATATTGAAAATTATATGAAAAACCTGAGAGCTTTACTTAGTATTGCTTTGTTATCAATTTTTATGGCCGGATGCCTAAACTACGAACAGACAACATCCCTTAAAATTGACGGCTCCGGAAGTATGTTTATTCACTACTGGACTAAATGGAAAACCGATAAGGATACTTTACTGATTGATAACCTCGGTATTTTCAAAAAAGATGATGTAACTAAGGAATTCACCTCCCCTTACTGTAAAATTAAAAACATTGACGTATATAAGGATTTTCAGGATACTACAGTCCATGCTAAAATTGAAATTGAGTTCCCAAGCTTCGATTCTTTAAATTACATGAAAGTATTCAAAGGCTCAAAATTCGAACTTAAGCAGGGTTCTGAAAACCTGAAAATCTTTTCTCAGTTTGTACAGCCTTTCGCAACGGGATTCGGTATCGACAGCAAAAAGTACCACATAACCTATATTTATTATATTCCGGGGGATATAATTTCGCACAATGCGGATGAGTTATCCAACAACAAACTGACCTGGAATTTCACACTTGATCAGCTTGGAACCGGTAAATCGCTCGAGGCAACTTTCAGGCCTTTCAGGCTAAAAGAAACCCCTACGTGGATTTTTGTACTGGCTTTATCCGTTTTAACCGTCGTTTTTGTGTTCCTTTTCAAGAAAAAGAAGAAATAGGGGCATTTTTCCATTTTTCTATTAAGTTGACTTGATTTTTGGATTTGTTTATATTTATTGTCTGTTTATTATAAAAGTTTAAAATACCTATGTATAATAATGAACCATTGGTTTTTTCGGGCACTTCGAACCCGGAGCTGGCGCAGAGGATTTGCGATTATCTCAAAATTCCCCTTGGCAATGTTGATGTTAAACGATTCAGCGACGGTGAAATATGGGTTAAATACCTCGAGAACATAAGAGGAAGGGAATTATATATTATCCAATCCACTCAGCCTCCCGCAGAAAACCTGATGGAGCTTTTAATTTTACTTGATGCCGCAAAGAGGGCTTCGGCCAAAAGAGTTACTGCGGTTATCCCCTATTTCGGCTACGCGCGGCAGGATAGAAAAGACCAGCCGAGGGTTTCAATTACTGCGAAGCTTGTTGCAAATCTTATTACTAAAGCAGGAGCCGACAGGGTAATTACAATGGATCTTCATGCGGCCCAGATTCAGGGCTTTTTCGATATACCTTTCGATCACCTTTACGCTTCACCTATTTTTACAAGCCTTTTCAGGGATATGAATAATTTTGCCGTCGTTTCACCCGATATGGGGGGAATTAAAATGGCAAGGTCCTATGCCCAGAGGCTCGATACAAGTCTGGTTGTTATAGACAAGAGAAGGCCTAAACATAATTTGGCCGAAGTAATGAACATTATAGGTTCTGTTGAAGGGAAAGACGTTCTTCTGGTTGACGATATGATTGACACAGCAGGCACTTACGTGTCGGCTATCAAGTCCTTAAAGGAAAGGGGCGCCTCAAAAATATTCGGCGCAGTTACGCATCCCCTTTTATCGGGCAACGCGATTGAAAGAATTGAAGAATCGGAAATAACGAAACTTTATGTATCCGATTCCATTCCGTTGAAAGTAAAAACTAATAAAATCGAAGTAAGGAGCTCCGCTGCCCTTTTTGCCGAAGCGGTTATAAGGTCGTACAATAACGAATCGATCAGCTCCCTTTTCGAAGTCAATAAAGATTTATGAAATAATTATTTGGAGTAATTATAAAATGCAAGAAATAACCTTATCCGCAAAAAAGAGAGAGTTAACAACCAAAGGTGCGGTTAATCAGCTTAGAAGAGACAGCCAGATACCCGGAATTTTCTACATTAAAGGCTCTACACCTGTTTCAATTTCAGTACACGAAAACGCATTGAGACCGTTTGTTTATACTTCCGAAACACACCTCGCTAAATTAGAAATTGAAGGGGAAGGAACTCATCAGGCAATATTGAAAGATGTTCAGTTCGACCCCGTAACCGATAGAGTAATCCATTTCGATTTTCTTGGCCTTAGCGCCGATCAGAAACTTGAACTTCAGATTCCTATCGTTTTCAACGGTCAGCCTATCGGCGTAAGGGATGGCGGTGTTATTCAGCACAACCTTCACAAACTCGATATCGAATGCTTGCCTATCAATATTCCTGACCATATAGCTCTCGAAATAGGACACCTTAAACTGGGCGATTCTATTCATGTTAGAGACTTGAAGCTTGAAAATATAACTATCAAGACGCCGGCCGAAGTATCTATTGTTGCCGTAAGCTTGCCAAGGGCTCAGGCCGAAGCCGCTGCCGAACCGGGCGCCGCTCCTGCTGAACCTGAAGTTATAAGCAAGGGTAAACAAGAGGAAGAAGAGGACTAATACTCTTTTTGAAGCTGATTGTTGGAATTGGTAATCCGGGCAAAAAATATGAATTTACCCGGCACAATGCGGGATTTTTAGTTCTCGATTCCTTTGCAAGGAAACACAATCTCACTTTTACCCCTTCAAAATTCGATTTTTACCAGACGGGTGGAGAAATTAACTCCACCCCTTTTATTTTAATGAAACCTACCACCTACGTTAACAACAGCGGAATTGCACTTCTCGACCTCCTTTCGGTATCCCCTGTTGAACATGAAGACATTCTTGTAATTCACGACGATATAAACCTTGAAACAGGTAGAATCAAGATTAAAAGGAGCGGTTCTTCGGGGGGGCATAACGGAATTGAATCGATAATCTACCATCTTGAGGATGATTCATT
>DAHYUM010000173.1 GCA_027398005.1 bacterium | reverse complement strand
TGGCATACGACGGGGCAAACAGATATACGGCAGAACTGCCGCATCTTAATCCGCTTGATAAGGTTTCCTTTACATTTACATATAATAGTCCAAACGGCCCTTCGGTAGACCCTGTAACAGATAACTACGAACTTACCTACGGCGAGCTGTTCGTGTACGATAAATCGTTCGGCGCAAGAATTGAACTCCCCGAAAATTTCCAATTATATCAGAATTACCCTAATCCATTTGTAAGCGGCACAAAAATAAAAATTGACCTTCCGGTGGATAGCGATGTTAATATTGAAATCTATAATATACTTGGGCAGAAAGTAACAACATTATATTCAGGCAGTATGAATGCGGGAAGCAGGATTGTAACCTGGGACGGCAGGGGAGCCGGCGGAGCAAAATGCGCTTCGGGGGTTTATATACTTGCTGTGCGCTCCGGCGGGCAGACTGCAATTAAAAAAATGGTTTTAATTAAATAGGGGAAAGGGAGATTTATGCCCGACATAATTTATAAAAATCAGCTCGATTATTTGTCTTCTTTAAGAACGGAACCGGACGAATTGATTTACCGAATGGAAAAGTATGCCGAAGAAAAGAAGATTCCCATACTGGACTGGAAATCGGCCGAACTGCTTGAGCAGATGATATTAATTAAAAAGCCGAAAAGAGTGCTCGAAATTGGAACGGCTATTGCGTACTCTTCAATACGAATTGCGCGCAAGCTTAAAAAGAAAGCGCATATTGATACAATAGAGAAGAGCAAAAACAATATAAAGCTTGCCGCGGGCTTTATAAAAGAGGCAAAGCTGAATAACATAAATGTTATTGAAGGAGACGCGCTTACCGTAATGCCCGCGCTGGATAAGAAATATGACCTTATTTTTCTTGACGCCGATAAACAGGACTATGAAAGGCTTTTCCTTTATTCCCTGATGCTTCTTAAGAAGAACGGAGTATTATTCATAGACAACTTATTGTGGCACGGATACGCGGCCCCCGGCAAAACTCCAAAGGAATATGAACGCTCCTCGGCTATAATAAGAGAATTCAATAAAATGCTTGTTTATCAGGATACAATTGAGATATCCATTTTGCCGGTCGGCGACGGCATAGGGCTTGGAGTTAAAAAATGAGCGATGCAAAAAAGCAGGCCTCCGGATTTTTAAAATCTTTCGGCGAATTTTCGAAAGGGAAAATTCAGAATGAAGAGGATTTGGCAAGAGTAGTTGAGCTTGCTTTTGAATACGGCAATAAAGAGCTTCTGGGCGAACTCGCATTCGAGGCAAAATATCTCTCCGGATTATTCAGAATTATTAAAAGCCCCGAGAACAAACTTGAAGAAGAATATTTCGGAAGGGTCAAAGGGGAATACACTGCTCACATAGTAAAGATTAAGGAATTGTTTACAAAGATAATTGAGCCGGGAAGCGGATTTATAAAAGAAATTTTCGAAAAAAAATATTTCGGGCTTACGCAGGAGAATCTTGAAAACCTTATTAAATTGTGCGAAGACCTGGCGAGGCTTAAAAGTTATTTGAACGAATTGAAAGAGAAAGGAGAAGGCTTCTGAAAAGAAGCCTTCTTAATTTATTAGTCGAGCCTTTTTAATCCTACCGTATATTTTTCGGCAACTTCCTGAACCGATTTGCTTGAGATTAAATTATAAATTCTGTTCCTCAGTTCAGCCCATTCGTCGTGAAGCGGACATGGGTTGTCATCGGTACACTCTTTAAGCCCTGTAACGCATTTAAGATTGATAACCGGTCCTTCAACTCTTTCAACAATTTCGAGAATGGAGCTTTTCTTAGCCAGTTCGGTAATCTTAAATCCGCCCCCTCTTCCCTTAAAAGAATCGACGTAGCCGTATTTGGCCATTCTTTGAAGAATTTTTGCCAGATAGTGGGCTGGAATATCTTCGGTCTTAGCTATATCAGAGGACATAACTAAGGAATCCTTAGGCTGACGGGCCAGGAATAAAATTGCCCTGATTGCGTACTCTCCGGTTTTAGTATAGATCATTTTAAAACCTCAAAATAATTAATAAAATACTTAAAGAGTGAAACATCTTATTAAAAGGTATCTAAAATAGAACAATTTGTCAAGTTTAATAATTTCCCTTACTTAAATAAAAAATAGGCGCTTTTCTCAAGTTTTACCTTTCCCGAAGAGAGATTTTTTAATGTTTCCTCAAGCTTATCAATTATTTCCGGAAAGACCAAACATTCCGAAAATGGAGCCGTATCGAATGAACTGTTTATGATGTTTCCCTCAAAATCCCCCATTACTTTGTGGAGCGATTTAACGAAACTATAATCATAAGATACACGTATCTTTTGATAGAGTGTCTTTTCCTCCGTTACGGCGCTCTGCAGGGAATCGAATGCCGATTGATAATATGCCTTACCTAACGGACCTACTCCTAATTTTACACCTCCGTAATAACGCGTTACTATTAAAAGAATATTTTGAAGGTTAAAATGTTCGATGGCGTTATAAATCCTGATTCCGGCAGTCCCGTTCGGTTCGCCGTCATCAGAATACTTGAATTTATCCTTATAAATGCGGTATGCAAAGCAGTTATGGGTAGCGTCGTAATATTTTTTCCTTACCTCGGCAAGTTTTGCAAGTGCCGTCTCCTCATCTTCAACAATATAGGCCTGTCCTATAAAAGTTGAACCTTTTTCCTTCATTTTCGATTCTGAATAAGAAGAAAGGACTTTTATTGAAGTCCGCGGAATATTGCTCATTAATATATACTCAATAAAAAATTGATTTTAAGATTGTCTATAACTATTATTTCACTTTGGACAAAATAAATTTATTAAATGGATTTCCAAAATAAAATAGTAATAAAAGGGGCCAGGGAGCATAACCTAAAGGATATAGACCTCGAAATACCGCGCGATTCGCTGGTAGTAATAACCGGTCTTTCTGGTTCGGGCAAATCTTCCCTCGCATTCGATACCATATACGCAGAAGGTCAAAGAAGGTATATAGAATCCCTTTCGGCCTATGCGCGCCAGTTTCTTGATATGCTTGAGAAACCTGATGTGGACTTAATTGAAGGCCTTAGCCCCGCAATATCAATTGAACAGAAATCGACATCCGGAAATCCCCGTTCTACAGTAGGTACCGTAACGGAAATATACGATTACCTCCGTCTTCTCTATGCAAGAGTAGGCATTCCCCACTGCTACAACTGCGGCAGGGAAGTGCAGAAACAATCCAGCGAGCAGATTGTTGATACGATTCTGGAAAAATTTGATAACCAGCGCATTATGATTCTTGCCCCGGTTATAAGGGGGCGCAAGGGGCATTACAGGGAACTTCTTGAAGATATAGTTAAGGACGGGTTTGTAAGGGCCCGCATAGACGGAGAAGTTTACGAACTTGATACTGAAATTAAAATTGACCGTTATAAACTTCACGATATTGAAATTGTAATAGACAGGATTAAGGTAACCGAAAAAGGGAGGTACCGTTTAACCGAATCGGTTGATGTAGCCCTTAATTACGGCAACGGAAATGTTTATATTAACGACGGAAAGGAAGATGCGGTATTCAGCCGCAATTTTGCATGCGTTCACTGCGGAATAAGTTTTGAAGAGCTTGCCCCGAATTCATTTTCATTCAACTCGCCTTATGGATCGTGCCCCGATTGTGACGGTTTAGGGGAAAAGAAAGAGCTTGATGTAAATTTAATCATTCCCGATTCGGAAAAATCGATTAATATGGAAGGGCTTGCCCCGCTTGGCAAACCGAGAAGCATCTGGTTCTTTAACCAGCTTGAGGGAATTTCGGATAAATTCGGTTTTAACTTCGATACGCCGCTAAAGGATTTGACTAAAGAACAGCTAGACCTTTTATTAAATGGAAGCAAGGAAAAAATCCCTTTCGTTTACAAATTCGGAAACGGGAAATCGGTTACTTATAATCACCGTTTTAACGGTGTAATAAATTATATTAAGCATTATTACGGCACTACTACCTCACCTAAGATAAGGGAATGGGCCGAATCTTTTATGAATACCCTTACCTGTTCAACCTGCGGCGGCGGAAGACTGAAAAAAGAATCGCTTGCGGTTACTGTAGGGGGACTTAACATAAGCCAGACTACGGCGCTTTCTATAAGGCGGGCGCGTGAGTTTTTCGGAAACCTTAAATTAAAGGGAAGGGAAGAGATAATTGCCGCGCAGATATTGAAGGAAATTAATTCGCGTCTCGATTTTCTTCTCAACGTGGGGCTCGATTATCTTACTTTAGACCGCACGGCGCGTACATTATCGGGGGGCGAATCGCAAAGAATAAGGCTTGCCACCCAGATAGGCTCGCAGCTTGCTGGCGTGCTTTATGTGCTTGACGAACCGAGCATTGGGCTTCACCAGAATGATAACCTGAAGCTTATAGAATCATTAAGAAACCTGCGTGACCTTGGCAATACGGTTGTTGTAGTTGAACACGACAGGGAAACTATAGAGGCATCCGACTTTATAGTGGATTTAGGACCGCTGGCAGGAGAGCATGGTGGTGAGGTCTGCCTTGCCGAGGAAACTCAAAAAATACTGAAAAATAAAAACGGTTATAAATCTTTAACCGTAGATTATTTAAGGGATGAAAAGAGGATTGAATTCCTTTCTAAGAGAAGGGGCGGGAACGGAAATTATATTGAGTTAAAAGGCGCGGCCGGCAATAACCTTAAAGGGGTAAATGTAAAACTTCCGCTGGGCAGTTTTATAGTGATTACAGGGGTAAGCGGTTCGGGCAAATCGACTTTGATAAACGAAACGCTTGTAAAAATTTTAATGAAGAAATTCTTCGGCTCTAAAATGGTCCCTTTGCCTTATAAGGAAATTAAAGGGCTTGAGCATATTGATAAAGTTATTGAGATTGACCAGTCGCCAATAGGAAGGACCCCGCGTTCTAACCCGGCTACATATACCGGATTATTTACATTCATAAGGGATTTGTTTGCCGAACTGCCCGAAGCAAAGATGAGAGGCTATTCGGTAGGGCGTTTCAGCTTTAATGTAAAGGGGGGAAGGTGCGAGGAATGCGAAGGGGACGGGCTGAAGAAAATAGAAATGAATTTTCTGCCTGATGTGTATGTTGAATGCGAATCGTGCCGCGGGAAGCGTTACAATAGGGAAACGCTGGAGATTCTATATAAAACAAAGTCGATTGCCGATGTATTGGATATGACTGTTGAAGAAGCGCTTACATTTTTTGATGAAATGCCCCGCATTAAAAGGAAAATAAAAACATTGTACGAAGTAGGGCTCGGTTATATCAAGCTAGGCCAGCAGGCAACCACCCTTTCGGGGGGAGAAGCGCAGAGGGTTAAACTGGCTACGGAACTGAGTAAAATAGGCACCGGCAAAACATTATACATTCTTGATGAACCCACTACGGGGCTTCATTTTGAGGATGTACGCATTCTGCTTGACGTGCTTAATAAGCTGGTTGATAAAGGGAATACGGTAATTGTGGTTGAACACAACCTTGATGTAATTAAATTTGCCGATTATGTAATTGACTTAGGCCCCGGCGGCGGAGAATACGGAGGGGAAATTGTAGCTACCGGAACACCAGAAGATGTGGCTAAAAATAAAAAAAGCCTTACGGGCCAGTTTCTCGAAAAAGAATTAAGAAGACATAATAAATTATAAAAGAAGTATATGAACAAAGAAAAACAGCTTTATATTGTAAAAAAAATAGTTACGGCTGATAATGCCGATTCGGTATTTGAAAACTGCGCGCTAGAAGTAAGCGGCGGCATTATAACAGGAATAC
>DAHYUM010000172.1 GCA_027398005.1 bacterium | reverse complement strand
CCCAGCACAAAGGGGTCGGCAAGCGGATTGCGGAAGTAAGTCTGCATTAATAAACCGCATACCGAAAGAGCGCTCCCCGCCAGCACCGCGGTAATTGCCTTAGGCAGGCGGAACTGGGTTATTATAGTACCCCATGTTGAATTTGCAGAAGCCCCGCCGGTAATAATATTAAAAATTTCCTTTGCGGGAATTGAAACCGAGCCGAATAGAATATCCGCAAAGAAGAATATTATGAGCAGAACGAATAAACTTATCATAAGATATTTATTTTTATTGGAAACGCTCATTACCGCTCTTCAAGTTTTTTGTAATAGGTCATTTTATAGTCGGGCAAAAGCCGCGGATGAAATATTTTTATTAGGTCGCTTAGCACAAAGTCGCAATTAATAATACCGTTTTCCCAGTACTCAAAAAAGCCCGCATCGTTCATCTTAAGGGAATAGTTGTATATGTTTTTATTCCGGTATGCTTTAAAGTCGGCGTTGCGCGGGTCGTTCTTTAAGGCATCTCCAAGGTTTTTCCAGAAAGGCACGTTAATCCAAAAATCGGCATTATGCGCTCTTGCATATACCTGCTCAAAAGTTAATTTAAGGCTGCCCGACGAGGGGTCATCTTTCCACAGATAATCAGCGCCGGCATCGTTAAGATATTTTGCCATATAGCTGTTTCCCCCCGGTTCATACCACATTCCCCCGAAAAGGGCTTCCGTAAATACGGTTGGGCGGCTTGCAATATTTTTGGTAAGTGAAGCAAGCTTTTCATACCGCAGAGCCAGGCCATTGAAAATTGAATCGGCCTCGGCATCTTTATCGAAAAAAGCGGCAACAAATTTAATCCATTCCGCCCGCGCAAGGGGAGAACTTTCAAGATGGATTGTTGAAGACGCTATATGAATTCCGCTTTTAACAAGCATAGGATTTCCGTCAACAGCCGGATTGCCCGTGCCAAAAGTGAGAACAAGTTCCGGATTAAGCTGCATAATCTTTTCAATATTAAGGCTGAACGATTCCCCCGCCTCGGTAATTTTTCCCTCTTTAATTAAATTTTGGACATCCGGCGAAATTACATACCGGAATTTATCGACCGCAATAATAGAGCCTGCAAGATTGAGCTTATCCAAAAAGCCGATATATAATGAGCTTAGCGAGACAACCGATTTTACAGGTGTATTTACAACCATAGCGCCTTCATACCCTGCCGGCGCCTTATTCCCCCGCGGCACAAGAATATAACGGAAAACAAGGGAGTGTTTTTCATCGGGGGTGTAAACAGTTACTACTTTATACCCATCTTTATATTCTATTGAGAAGTTTTTGGAATATTTAATTCCGGAAGTCCCGCCGGATGAGCGGATTTGGTTCCCATTCCCCTCTTTTTCCCCCTTACAGCCAGAAAGCAAAGGAATTAGAATAACTGTTAATAATATTAATATGAATTTTTCTTTCTTCATCATAAAACAGAATATCGCCCGTTATTGCCGGCCAGCCGTTCCGTTAATAAAAGCGCAAGTGAACGGATTAATAAATAACTTAAGCATAAACAGAAAAGAAAGATTTGAGATTAAGCCGGTGTTCAAATCATTCTTCGCTTTTTATCCGAAAGCTCAGAATTAAAAAATAATGGCAGGTCTTCTGACTCGCTTCTTTTTACCGGCCTTCACATTCCGTTGCAGGAACATTGACCAGAGGTTGGTAAAAACTGTTTCTGAAGCTTACAGCAGCGGGAACTGTTAAGGATTTTCACCTTATTCCCTTTTAACCCGGCTTTCCGGAATAAAAAGCCGGCGACCATTATTTTGCGTATAAAATATAGCCTTATCTTTCCCTTTTAGCAAATTTGGGCTTTATAATGAACTCTAACCGATCTGGTAATATTTAATTTTCTGCACCTAAATTGAGCAGATACATTTCCCTGCCGTTGAGAGTGCTTTTAATATAACCCATCTTTTCGAGGTAACTGTTATGTTTGGCATTACCAAGATCGGTGTATATCTGCTTTATGCCCGTTTCCTTAAAATGCTTATTATAAACATAACGCCCCAGCTTAAAATCCCTGTAGCCCGGTATTGCGTAATCAAGTTTAATATACAGGCTGTCGCTCCCAATCTGTTCGGCGCATACTAGTCCCGCCGGAACCGAATTTCTGAGTATAAATAGAATTTGGCATGAGGAGGAGGGTTTGAAGTCGAATGCAGGAAAGAATTTTTTAATATCGGCCTCGTGAAATTCGAGAAAATATTTAACATAATCGGAACCGGCTGGGGGTTCGAATATCTTAAAGAATTCCTTTGCCGAAAAAATCTCTATTAAATAGTAAGCATCCACTATGGCAATAAATCCATTTAAAAACCCTACGGGCAAAGCCCCAATCATAAAGCCGTAAACAGAAAATATAAAAGCCCCAACAAAATTAATTACCCTTAGTTTGACCACTGCGCTCATCATAAGGGAAACCGCCACCAGCACCGAGCCGGCATAGCCCACAATTTCAATCAATTGCATAAACTCTCTTTCATATTATAGATTATAGAATATCCGGGGCAGGCAAATTCCAAAACCCGGGGGCAAAAAATAGCAAACCGCCGGTGGAATTCAAAGCTTTATTGAAAATTTCGATTAAATTATTGAAAAATTGATTGGGATGGAATCTATCTCCAGCATATTGTAAAGGCGCGCCGCAGTCCGCATTTGCTTATCGGCGCGCCCTTACAAACTGTATTCAGGCACAGGTGGTTTTTCCGCACAATAAGTAGGCCGGAAACGGAATATACCTTATGCCTCATCACCTTCCTTCTGAGCCCCTAAATGAAAGCCAAAATCTGCCAACAATTAAAGAAACAAAAAATACAAGGACTAACTTACCACATATACCCCCGCCTGCGCAATGTTAGCATTACCAAAAATGAATGGTAGTTGTACCATATTTTTACCCCTTATTCGGGTTCTTATTGATACCATCAGGCAGAAAAATGTTTGTTTTTTACTTGTTTTGAGTGTTTTTTGAGTGAAATAGACGGATGGGCTCTCTTTTTTCTCAAATGTGCAATTTTGAATTGCCCGGTTTGGGAGACTACTGCCGAAGGGAAAAAGCTAAATATGACAACCGGCGGACATAATTACAGACTAGGGCCTAATTATTTACGGCCTATTCTTCTTCCACTGCCTTAATGCCTATAGGAAAACTCTTACTGTTTATATTTATAAAACAGAACACAACAGCAAGTACTATGCTCAATAATTCCCCCATTGTGTAATATGTACTTCCGTTTTCAAGACTAAGGGCTATATCAAAAAATTTAAGCACTTCAATAAGGGCATTTAGCGAAAGAAGAACCAGAAAAATGTTAACCGACATGGTTTTAGCCATTGTCTGGAGCAGGTCGCTTAAAATTAAAATAAAAGTAGCCATCAAAGTGGCCGCCGAAATCCACAGGAAGACATAGAACGGGATATTAAATACCGGTACACATATCAATGCCGCAATTCCAAGAGCATAAAACAAAAATTTTAATTTATTCCTTATTAATGTGGCCAAAGCAAGAATTATAAACCCGGGGAAAAAATAAGTCGGATAAAAATGGATTAATTGTAAGAATACACCGCTACCCGATGTTAACATTAAAAGGAAAAAATAATTAAAATACCTCGTTTTCTGCTGTTTAAGTACAGGGAATATCCAAACGAGTCCAGATGTAAAACCAATTAATAAGTCTATTGACATAATAAATCAGATGCAAATTGGGGGACAAAGGGTGCCATACTCTAATGTATTTGCCCCGCAGGTTAACGAAAAAACTTCTTTCCGGTTTTCAAGGCAAACCGGGGCGCCGCTCCCCTTTTCAATAAGCTCAAGCAGAAGGGAACAGCTGTATAAATGGTAAACATCCTCGGCAGGAATTACGGCTGATGAATCGGGGTATAAGGATTTTCTTCCTTCACCTAAAATTGCGGCGTTGCCGTCAACCAGACGGAACATAGCAACGCTTCCGGCTGCTTCAATAATTGTTTTGAGTTTAGCCGCGTCGAAAACAACCGACTCAATTGCTGGTCCGAACTGCGCGTCGGCTTCCGGTTGTGATATTATTCTGCCTGCCATTTAATTGCCTCTTAATCTAAATTAAAACAGATAATTATATCAATGTAAGAAAATCAACATTTATTATAACTACAGTTTAAATATACGAAACAACATATTATGCGACAACGATAATATCAATTATAAGCCTAAATTTATTGCCCGGAACGGGCATTAACCATGTAAACCTTAATAGTCTATTTTTTAAGGTTCCGCTGAACAGCATAAAGCACAAGCTGATTCGGGGTTTTAAAATCGAGTTTGGCCATAATTTTAACCCGCTCCGAGTCGATTGTCCTTTTGCTTAAATTCAGCTCCGAGGCAATTTCCTCGCTTTTTTTCCCTTCGGCAATAAGCTTAAGTATCTGTATCTGCCTTTCGTTAAGTTCGGGGGAATCTTTTTTTACTACGGGCTCTTTAATTGAATTTACCTGCGAAGCCATCTTCTTCAATTCCTCTTCGCTGGTATTCATAAAATATTTATTGCCTGCGGCAACCTGCCTAACGGCATTTACCAGCTCCCCTTTAAGCACCGACTTGGAAATGAGCCCGTATGCGCCTATTTTATAAGCATGGAGTATATAATCGTCTGTTTTATACATTGTAAGAAAAACAATTTTAGCATCTTTATCCTTGGCAAGCACTTCCTTTGCGGCGGTAAAACCATCCTTGCCGGGCATTTCGATATCGCTTAGAACAACCGTAGGTCCGAATTCAAAATATTTTTTTACCAATTGAATTCCGTCTTCGGCTTCGGCTACCACATAAATATCCTCATATTTTTCGAGCATATCGGCAAGCCCCTGCCTTACAATGGTATGGTCTTCGGCAATAAGCAATTTAATCGCGTTCATAATTCTCCTCTGCAATAGGTATCTGAATAATAATTACTGTTCCCGTTTCGCTGTTCGAATTTATTTTAAATGTACCTTTGAATTTTTCAACTCTCTCTTTCATATTAAAGAGCCCCAGGCCAAACTGTTTATAATTTTTAGGGTCGAAGTATTTTTCCGGAATACCCCTTCCGTTATCTATTATAATAAGGTCTGCAGTATCATTATCGGCTTTAAGGGCAACCGTAAACTCATCGGCCTTTGAATGTTTAACTATATTCATCAATGCTTCCTGGGTAACCCTGTAAAGGCACAATGCAATTTCATCAGCAAGATTAATCTCCCCTCCGTCGAACTCGACTGTACCTTTAATACCAGTCCCGCGGGACATGGTTTCCACAAGGTTCTGAATGCTTAAAGCCAGCCCGAGCCTTCCGATATCTGCCGGACGAAGTTCCCTGGAAAGCTCCCTTACCTTTTCATAAACAGTTGTTATGCCTTTTAATATTTCGCCGCTGTTTATGTCATCCATAGATGCTTTAAGTTTAAGCGCCATAAGGCTGTGCCCAATATCGTCATGCAGTTCCTGCGAAACCGTTTTCTTCATTCCCTCAATTGTACCGTCAAGCCGGTCGGCCAGTTCCTTCAGTTTGTCCTTATAATCCTCAAGTGCCTTCTCATTATTTTTCTGGACAGTTATATCGTGCAGGTAAATATTGGTAAAGTCAAAATCGGCCCCCGGTTTGATATCTATAGAATAAATTGCCCCGCTGATTGTAGTAATGAAATGTTTTTCGGAAAAGTATTCATCCGGCTTTAGAGCCGGGAGCAGATCGGCAATTTCCTTCCCTTTTTTTTCTATTCCTTTAAAAACATTTCTGGCGGCAAGATTGGTTTGAATAATTTCCCCCGTTTTATTTATCCTCAGC
>DAHYUM010000171.1 GCA_027398005.1 bacterium | reverse complement strand
TCCCCCTGAGCAAGTTTCTCAAGAACCACTGTGGACTCGTTAATGGGTCTTATTATTGCATCAAGAATATTATTCACTCCCTGGACTATATCCTTATAACCTCCATAGAAATTTGCTGCATTAGCTCTTTGTGTAAGTTTACCGTCAATTGAATATTCTATAAGCATTTTTGTCTCGGCTTCGAGTGATTTTAACGATTTTGTTGTCATGTTAACTGCAGGCGATATTTCGTCTCTTGAGTCTTTCATCTGGACTTCGAAATTGAAATCGCCATTTGCAATTCTCTGCATACTGCCAAGTACATTTTTTTGAAGGTCGTCTGCAAACCGGTTCATTGCGTTAGCCATTTCCCCTAATTCATCCTGCATTGTAATATTAACACGCTCGCTTAAATGCCCTTGACCTAGTTCTTTAATCATAGCAACTGCTTTATTTAATGCATTACTTATTATTCTAGATATGAACAAACCAAGTCCTATAGAAACAATAACCCCGATAATCATTATAATTATCATATTTCTTGTAGCAGCCTCTGCGGCAATCGAATTATTATCAGATCTGTCCTTTGCTCTATTTGTAATAGTATCATCTAAACCTGCAAGAGCATCCTGTTCCGCTTTTCTAGCGATTTCCATATCGGTTTTCCACAATGCCGAAGCTTCCTGGTCTCTTTCCGATGTACATAAATCCATATATCTTGAAAAAAGAACATCGAATGCATCGTCAGCCTTTATGAATTTCTCCAGCTTTTCTTTTACGTTCTGATTCACAGTTCTAGTGATTATTGCTTTGTTAGTATCAATATCTGCCTGTCTTTCCTTTATTAATTTTATTGTTGACGCATATTCCTGCTGATTATTTTCAATCAATAATTCTAGCCCGTTTGCCCGCATACGCTGAAATGCACTTGTTAAATCCACCATTGCGGATAAGGGAACTACGTTATTTTCGTATAATAAAGAATCGCTATCATCTGCAGTTTTTAAACTTGAGATTCCTACATACCCAATCAGGCCGGCTATCAGTGCCACAAGAATGAAGCCGAGCAGTAATTTTCTGCTTATTTTCAAATTATAATACCAGTTCATTATTTTTCCTTTTATTAAATTTAAAATGACATTGTAAATGATGTAAAGATTGTATTGCCGCGTAATTCATTTTTACCTATCAGGTCAACCTGATTGCCTATTACCATAAGCAGATTGCCCGAGAATTTGTATGTGAAGCCCGGAATAAATGACAGTTTAGAGGAATAAACCGAACTGCCGAAATTGGTATAACCGTTAAGTTCTACAATTGCAAGAAACCTGCTTGAAAGAAAAACGCCAAACGAAGCCCCGTATGAAAGGGATTTATCATATTCCGCCAGGCCGCTGAATGCGCTTCCCGTAAAATAGAGGTCGAGCGACGACTTATCGGAAAGCACCGATGACATTACACACCCGAGGGAATAGGAATTACTGTCAGGAGCTTTAACTGAATCGGCAGGTGTAAAATTACCGGCGGTAAAGGAAGCTCCTGCAAGTAACGAAAGGTTTATATCATTCTCTGAAAACAGAAGAATTTTTGAGCCAAGGAATATATCATCCATTCCGGTTGAGAAAGAGCTTCCCAGTTCCATTCCATCCATTAGCCCTAAAGTTACTCTTAGATTAAGTAAAGAGGATCTGGTTTCACCTGGAGCATTAATTTTATTCCACCCCGAATCAAAAAATGAAGAGGATGAAAATATCGAAATTGAGGGTTCGAACTCGAATCTTCCCTTTTCTACCGGATAAGCATCGGGAACTGTTAGTTTTCCCCCCGATATTCCCTGAACCTGTCCGTAGGTTACTACAGTACTGCTTAATAAAACGAATAGAGCAATAAGAATTTTATTTATCTTCATCCCATTGCTCCTAAAATGATTCTGCCATAACGGCAGTTTCTTCATCCAAAAGAATTTTATTTAAATCAATGAGAATCAGTAGCCTGTCTTCTAGTTTGCCGACTGCCCTGATAAATTCGGAGCCTATGCCGGAAACCATTTCGGGGGGAGCTTCGAACGTATCTGCCGGAACCCGGAGAACTTCGTTTACCGAATCGACTATAAACCCGATTGTGCGGTTTTGAATTTCTACAACAATAATACGGGTTCCTTTATCGTGCTCTACCCTTTCAAGATTCATTCTCCTTCGCAAATCGATTACAGGTATTACCTTACCCCGCAAATTAATAACTCCTTCAACAAAATCGGGAGAGTTAGGAACCTTAGTAATCTGGGTCATCCTATTAATCTCCTGTACAAGCAGAATATCGACCCCGAATTCCTCTTTACCCAGTTTGAAACTGACAATCTGGATGATTCCTCCCGGGTTGTTATTTTTTGATAATACATCTTGCATTTAATGCACTCCTTTAATATTAATTAGTCAGATATTCCTTAACCGTCACCAAAAGTATTATTATACACTGGTTAAGCGATCTAGTTTTATAATTCAGAATTATGAAACGAAGAAACAAAATGGAATTGTTTGAAGGGATCATTAATTTCCGACAATAGATAGCAATAGGGATTAGAAAATATATTCCATATAAAACACTTCAGATGCTTGCTATTTTATCATTTATGGTTTCTGTTTTCATTGACGAATATTTTTATACAAGACAAAACATTCGTTCATAAAACCGGCCAATAATCCGGTTTTCTTTCATAATTCAGTTTGATTAAAGCCTTCAATAATTTAACGAACATTTATTTTATCAATGCTATTAATTTGATAAACGTTTATCATATTAAACCTAACACACAAATCCCACGTACAAAATTTCAAATCGATATCATTATCGCACCAGACTTAATTTTGTTAAGTATTTTTTATATTGTGTTTAAATATTTGTTGTAAGCGGTAATTTGAAGTTGTTAAAATCAGCAGTTGCTTCAATTGTATTTATTAGAATTTAAATATGATTTTTTATTCTGCTTTAAAATCATAACTACTACAGTAGACATAATTTTATTTTCTATATGTTGCTTAATATTTGTCAGTAAAATATGACCAATTTTAATTTTCAAATAAAAACCCGCCTTGGGGCGGGTTTGAAAAAATAATTATTTGAAAATGTCTATTATCAGCTATACAATTTATTTCTTCCGCCTGAAGATATTGACCTTAAGTTCTGGTTAGAACCGTCAATCTTAAAACGGGCAACCATATGCTGAAGGTTATCGGTCAAACGGTTCAAATCTTCCGCGGCGCGCGCTATCTGCTGTACCCCTGCGGCCGTTTCCTGTGCTACGCTGTTTATACTTTCTATATTTCTGCTTATCTGCTCGGCCGTGGTTGACTGTTCCTCTCCGGCGGCGGCTACCTGGTTTACCATATCAACTACCTTGTTGGACCCTTCAATTATCTCATTCAACGCACTTCCTGCACGGCCTGCAAGTTCCTTTCCTTTCTCTACTTCTACCGTGCCTGCTTCTATCGATTCTACGGCACCCTGGGTATCTTTCTGTATCTGTTTTATCATCGTGGCTATTTCTTTTGTAGCCTTTGTGGTCCGTTCGGCTAGTTTTCTTACTTCATCGGCAACTACTGCAAAACCGCGTCCCTGTTCCCCCGCGCGGGCGGCTTCAATTGCGGCGTTAAGGGCCAGAAGGTTCGTCTGGTCTGCTATATCGTCAATCACCTGAACAATTTCCCCTATCTGGTCGCTGCTCTTGCCAAGTTCTTTAACCGTGCCTGCGGCGCTGTTTACCACTTCTGCAATACGGTTCATTCCTTCAACGGTTTCGCGTACAACCGAGCCGCCATCCCTGGCAACCTTGCCCGAAGCTTTAGCCGTTTCCGCGGCTGAGGTAGAATTAGATGCGGTTTCGATAATAGTTTTAGTCATTTCTTCAACTGCGCTGGCAACTTCGGTAGTCTGCGAACTCTGTTCCTGCACGCCTGCGGCCATCTCTTCGGTGCTAGAAGAAATCTGTGTGCTGGCGCTTGCCGTAGCGGCAACAGCTTCAGAAACTTCGGCAAGTGCACTGCCAAATGATTCCGCCATCATGTTAATGCTTTCTTTAATCTTAGAATAATCCCCTTTATATTCACCGTTCATTCTAACTGTCAGGTCCCCCTGTGCAAGTTTCTCAAGAACCACAGTGGACTCGTTAATGGGTCTTATTACTGCATCTAGGATATTATTAACACCCTGTACAATATCCCGATATCCGCCAACGAAATTTTGGGCATTTGCGCGCTGTGTAAGTTTACCGTCAATTGAGTATTCAATAAGCATTTTAGTTTCAGCTTCAAGCAGCTTAAGTGCTTTAGTAGTGCTGTTAAGAGCAGGAGCAATCTCATCCCTCGAATCCTTAAGAGGAATTTCAAAATTAAAATCCCCCACGGCAATTCTCTGCATACTGCCTAGTACATATTTTTGAAGGTCGTCTGCAAACTGGTTCATAACAGCGGCCATTTCTCCCAATTCATCCTGCATGTTAATATCAACCCGTTCGCTTAAATGCCCCTTACCAAGTTCCTTTAACATATCTGCTGCTTTACCGAGCGGTTTGCTTATTACTTTTGATATAAAAAACCCGAGTCCAATTGCAACCAATACACCAATAACAACAAAAATAATCATTAAGTTAGTAGCAGAATCTGCAGCGGCATTATTTTTCTCGGCCCTAGCTTTCCCCCTTTCGGTTAGAGTATTATCCAAATCGGCAAGGGCATTTTGTTCCTGAACACGGGCGTTGTTAAGTTCTGTTTTCCATAGTACTCCGGCTTCGGCATCTTTTTCGGCAAGGCATAAATTTATAAAACGGGTAAAAACCTGGTCGAAATTATTATCGGTTTTAATGAAAGCATCTATTTTGGGCATAACAGCCGCATTAACACTTTTTTTAATTTCTTCTATATTTAAATCAACATCTTTTCTGCGGGCTTCTATATTCTTAATAGCCGCATCGTGTTCTTCCTTAGTGCTGGCGGTAAGGAGTTCGAGGCCGTTTGATCTCATCCGCTGGAATGCCGTAGTAAGATCAATCATCGCAGAAAGGGGAACGACGTTGGTTTCATATAATATGGTGCTGTTATCGTCCATTGTTTTTAAACTGCTAATTCCCTCGTAGCCTACAAGGCCGGCAATAAGGGCTACAAGAATAAAGCCGAGCAGTAATTTTCTGCTTATCTTTAAATTATAATACCAGTTCATTTTTATTTTCCTTCTATTAAATTAAAATGACATTGTAAATGATGTAAATATTGTATTACCGCATAATTCATTTTTGCCCGTCAGATCAACCTGATTGCCTATTACCATAAGCAGATTGCCCGAGAATTTGTATGTGAAACCCGGAATAAATGACAGTTTAGAGGAATAAACCGAACTGCCGAAATTGGTATAGCCGTTAAGTTCTACAATTGCAAGAAACCTGCTTGAAAGAAAAACCCCAAACGAAGCCCCGTATGAAAACGATTTATCATATTCCGCCAGGCCGCTGACTGCGCTTCCTGTAAAATAGATATCAAGCGACGATTTATCGGAAAGCACTGATGACATTACAAAACCGAGAGAGTATGAATTACTGTCAGGAGCTTTAACTGAATCGGCAGGTGTAAAATTACCGGCGGTAAAAGAAGCTCCGGCTAGAAGGGATAAATTTACATTACTCCCCTGAATAAGAAGTATTTTTGAGCCGAGGAATATCTCATCCATTCCGGTTGAGAAAGAGCTTCCCAGTTCCATTCCATCCATTAATCCAAGGGTTACGCGTAAATCAAGCTGAGATGTTCTGCTTTTACCGGCGGCATTTATTTTATTCCATCCGGAATCGAAATAAGAGGAAGTGGAGAAGATAGAAATTGAAGG
>DAHYUM010000170.1 GCA_027398005.1 bacterium | reverse complement strand
CTTAAAACTATGGGGCTCCGTAGCCTTATGGTTGCATCAGGCATCCATATACCTGCCGACCCCGATTCAAATTTTCTCTTCTTCAATAAAATTCTTATCGATATCGGCGATCAGCAGTCAATTGAAGACGACTTAAGCACTTTCAGCTCGCATTTGACTAACATTAAGAATATCCTTAGCGAATCGGACAAACATACGTTGGTGCTTCTTGACGAAATTGGCACCGGAACCGATCCTCAGGAAGGTTCTGCCATTGCTTCGGGGGTGCTTATAACTCTGCGCGATAAAAAAGCGCGCGTTTTTGCCACAACACACCACGGCAGCCTTAAGATGATTGCAAACGACCTTGAGGGATTCCAGAACGCTTCGATGGAATTTGATACAGAAAACCTTGTGCCAACCTACTATTTCCATCAGGGTATTCCCGGTTCTAGCTATGCATTCGAAATTACCGGAAGAATCGGTTTCGATAAATCATTTATCGATTTGGCGAAACAGTACCTTGAAGGGGATAAATCGAAAATTGAGGAACTGCTTGTACAACTGGAAAATAAATCGCAGCAGATGAGGACTCAGCTCCATAAAGCCGAAGTGGAAAACGCACGGCTTAAAGGGCTTACAAACCTTTACGAACAGAAAATTACACTTCTCGAAAAGCAGAAAAAGGAAATTCTTGAAGATGCCAAGCTTAAGGCTGAACATTATCTTAAAGATGTAAATAAGAAAGTTGAAGAGGCCATAAAAAACATTAAGGAATCGAATGCGGCAAAGGAAGTAATTAAAAGCGAAAAACAGAAAATTGACGAACTGAAAAAAGAAAACAAAATTCTTATATATAACGAAAAACCGAAAGAGCCTGCTAAAATTGATAGGCCGATAGAAAAAGACAGTTACGTACAGATTAAAAATACATCAACATTCGGCACAGTTATCGAATTGGAAAAGCCGAAAAACAAAGCTCTATTACTGGTTGGGAACCTGAAGCTTCAGGCGAAGCTTAGCGATTTGATTCCCGCCTCCAAAAAAGAATATGAATCTGAATTAAAGAAATCAGCATCTTATGAACCGGAGTTGAAAAGCTACAGACTTGATGTTAGAGGAAGGAAACCGGAAGAATGTGAGTATGAGATTATCCGTTTTATTGATGAAGCCTACACCACCGGAACAGACAGGGTGGAAATACTTCACGGTAAAGGGACCGGAGTGCTTAAAAAAACTGTTCAGGACATATTGAAAAGCCACCACGGAGTAAAAAACTTTTACTTTGCGCAGGTGGAATTTGGCGGAGACGGAATCACAATAGTAGAGCTAAAATAAATGATAAAAAGAATATTGATTGCGAACCGGGGCGAGATCGCGGTGCGCATTACAAAGGCCTGCCGCGAGATGGGCATTACTTCCATTACGGTCTATTCGGATGATGACCGGAACTCGCTGCATATAAGGCACGCCGACGAGGCTTATTATTTAGGCCCATCACCGGCTTCGGAATCGTATCTGAACGCTAAAAAAATAATTGAACTTGCCAAGCAGGTCAATGCTGATGCTATTCACCCCGGCTACGGATTCCTTTCGGAGAAAGCCGATTTTATAAAAGCAGTTGAAGATGCGGGCATTATTTTTATCGGCCCGTCATCAAAATCGGTTGAGTTGATGGGGGGAAAGACCTCTGCCAGAAAACTTATGAAAGAGCACAATGTGCCTATAGTACCCGGTACTGTTGAACCGATTGGCGACCTTAAGGATGCTTTAAAAATAGCGGGGGAAATTGGGTACCCTATTATGATTAAAGCAACCGCAGGCGGCGGTGGCAAGGGGATGCGAAAGGTTACTAACGATAAGGAGCTTGAAAGTGCTTTTACTATGGCGCGCAGCGAGGCTCTTAAGGCTTTTGGAAATGCCGATATTTATATGGAAAAATTTATTGAAGACCCTAAACATATCGAAGTTCAGATTCTTGCGGATAAATTTGGCAATTATATACATCTTTTCGAAAGGGAATGCTCCGTTCAGAGAAGGCATCAGAAAGTTGTTGAAGAAGCTCCTTCAATATCGGTTACCCCCGAAATTAGGGAAAGGCTTACAACTGCCGCAGTTAACGCGGCTAAAGCATGCGGATACTACAATGCCGGCACTATAGAATTCCTGCTCGATAAAAACAAAAATGTATTTTTCCTCGAGATGAATACGCGTCTGCAGGTTGAGCACCCTGTTACCGAGCTTATTACGGGCGTTGATATTGTTAAGGAACAAATTAAAATTGCCGATGATAAAAAACTGGAAATTAAACAGGAGGATCTAAGAATACTTTGCCATGCCCTGGAATGCCGTATCTATGCCGAAGATGTTGAAAACAATTTCGCCCCTTCAATCGGACAGATTCTGCATCACAGGCTCCCTTCGGGCCCCGGCATCAGAATCGACAGGGGAATAGATGTGCTTAGCAAGGTCTCCGTCTATTACGATCCTATGCTTTCGAAAGTTATTTCCTACGGAAAGGATAGGAGCGAGGCAATACAGAGAATGAAGCTTGCCTTAGGGGCTTATCAGATTGTAGGCGTTATTACCAATATACATTCCTTTAAATGGGTCCTTTCAAGGGAATCCTTCCTTAACGGCACATTCGATATCAATTTCATCGAAAAGGAATTTATTCCTTTACTGCCCGATAAATGGAAAGAATACGATTCGGAGGAATATGAGGATGTTGTCTCTATTCTTTCGGCACTGCTTAAGAATAAGGAAAATGAATTTAAAGCCGAAACCCAGAGCGTTTCAAGTTCTAACAAATGGATGGGGCAGAGATATGAATGAGTATGTGGTAACTTTAGACGGAAAGAAAAAGGAAATTAAAGTAGTTAACGAAAGCACTGTCCGGATTGGCGATATTGAAAAGGAAGTGATTATTTCTAAGGTTAATAATTATCTCTACCTGCTTAAAATTGCGAATAAGACTTACGAGATAACTACTCAAAAACTGAACGAGGAAAAATTCCGCCTTGGTGTTGACGGACATCTGTTTGAAACTGTTGTAAGAACCAGGCTTAAGGAAAACGCAAGCGAAGTTATAAAAAATAAATCTAACGAGCCCCACATTACTAAAATTGTTGGTCCAATGCCGGGCCTTGTACTTAAAATTTTCAAAGGGGTAGGCGAGCATGTTGAAGAGAATGAACCGATTGTAGTGCTCGAAGCAATGAAGATGGAAAACGAAATCCGCTCCCCTAAAAGCGGCGTTATTAAGGAAGTATTATTGAAGCACGGTTCAACTGTAGAAAAGGATGCAGTTATTCTTACAATTGAATAAATCTATTTGATTTTATTGAGCTTAATAGTTAAAATGCGGTTCAAATTTATCTATCACAAAACATTGGGAGGCTTTGTGTATAAAAAAGTCACAACTGCTTTATTGTTAATTCTGATTGCATCATCTGTTTCTTTTGCATCGGGATTCCAGATTAACGAATCGGGAGCCCGGGCAATGGGTATGGCAGGTGCTTTTGCGGGTCTGGCAGACGATCCTTCTGCTCTTTATTTCAACCCTGCAGGCATTACTCAGTTGAAGGGTACTCACTTTGTAGCCGGTGTTACGTTTATTTCACCCAGCGCCACATTCAGAGGTCCAAGCCCTGCAATTGATGAATACAGTATGAAAAGCCAGCTCTTTACACCTATCAATTTTTATATCACTCATCAGTTAAGCGATGATTTATATGTTGGTCTGGGTGTAAATAATCAATACGGTCTTGGCACTCTTTGGGATGACAACTGGATTGGTAAAGACGTAGCTATAGATACAGAAATTAAGACTTTTTATTTTACTCCGGTTATTGCATATAAAGTAACCGATAATTTATCGGTAAGCGCCGGCCCTGTTTTTGCATGGGGTGATGTTAAAATTGTTAGATATGCTTCTCTCTATCCATTCCAGGGGGATGCCAAAGTTTCTTTAAAAGGGGACGGCACCGCATGGGGCTTTACAGCAGGCATTTTGTACAAACCTCTTGATGTTCTGCAGTTAGGGCTTTCATTCAGAAGCCAGACTAAATTCAAATTCACAGGCGATGCTTCTACCGACGGCCCTGCCGCATTAGCATCGGAATTACCTTCCGGCGGAATTACTTCGGAAGTTACAATGCCTATGAACATTACTTTCGGCGCTGCTTTATTCCCTACAAAGGATTTGACTGTTACTGCCGATTTCCAGTATGTTGGATGGTCTTCATACGACAAGCTTGCTGTTAGCTTCGATTCCAATCCTTCTCTCAATATTTCTCTCCCGAGGGATTATCAGGATTCATATATCATCCGTTTAGGCGCCGAATATAAGGTTACAGGCGATTTGGCGTTGCGCGGCGGTATTCTTTATGATAAGAACCCGGTTAAGGATCAATACGTCGATCCTATTCTGCCGGATGCCGACAGAATCGGCCTTAACATCGGCCTCGGCTATAAGATTACACAGAATGTATCAGTGGACTTAGCTTATTTCTTCTTAAGGTTCAACGAAAGAACAGTTACAAATTCCCTTATTTATTACACTCCGGGTAATGCCGCATTGAACGGAACATATAATTCTTATGCGCATTTAATCGGCGTTAATTTTTCATATAATTTTTAATTAAGGAGAGAAAGAGCTATGAAAGTTTTAAATAAATTTATTGTTGCCCTCTCGGTAGCCTCTCTGCTGGTTTTTACTGCCTGCGAAGACAGGACTGATTTAACCGCTCCGGCGCCTCCATCAACCGGAAACGTTAATTTTTCCTCTTTCGTTACTTTAGGTAACAGCATAACTGCAGGCTACCAGTCGGGTTCTCTTTACCAGAGCGCGCAGATCTATTCTTACGGAAATCAGATCGCTAAATTAGTAGGAACATCTTTTGCACAGCCTTATTTTTCCGACCCCGGAACCCCCGGCAGGTTAGAATTCGGAGGCTTTACAGCATCGGGTATAATAATAAATACAAATACAGCTTCAGGCGTTCCAACTAATACCGCTTATGCCGCACCATATAACAACCTTGGCGTTCCGGGCGCAATTTTATACGATATAATTGACGAAACCGATTTCGCGGCTAAAAGCGCTGCAAGAGCCAACCCTCTGTTCTCGGCTATTTTAAGAAGCAGTTCTTTAGGCACCAGCATTCTTAAACAGGCTTTGAACCTTCATCCTACAATGCTTACAATGTGGATAGGAAATAACGACGTTTTAGGATATGCAACATCGGGCGGAACAACAGGCACCGACGCAGCAACTCATTCTCTTCCTACAGACGTTCCTACATTCACTTATCTGTACAGCGCAATTTCGGCCCAGCTTGCCGCAAGCGGCGCTAAGGTTGCCGTTGCCAATATTCCTCCTATTTCCGCTATACCTTTCTTTAATACCGTATTCCCGTTGTTAAAGGTAACATATCCTACAATTACATTATACGGGCAGACAAAATCGGGTGTCAGGGCTTTGGTATTCGGGCAGGATCTTCTTCTTCTTACCTCTTTGGAAGAGCTCATTGGTTCAAACGGACAGCCTACAGGGGTAGGGCTTTCACCTGCTAATCCTTTACCTGATAAGTATATTCTCGATAAGGATGAGGTCGCAATTGTAAACAGTGCGGTTACATCCTTCAATTCGGTTATTGCCCAGCAGGCATCAGCAAATAATTTTGCTCTGGTTGATATTAACGCTGCGTTTAATCAATTTGCCGTTAGAGGTTCAAACGGTATGTATGTAGGTAAAGTTATTGACGGTATTAAATTCACCCCCGATTTCGTAACCGGCGGGCTTTTCAGCCTCGACGGAGTACACCCGAGTTCGCAGGGACAGGCCATTATTGCAAACTCATTTATACA
>DAHYUM010000016.1 GCA_027398005.1 bacterium | reverse complement strand
ATTCGGCAAGGGCGCTTATTATTCCCCCTTCCGAGATATCGTGAGCGGAATTGATTAATTTTTTATCTATTAAACGCAGTATCAAATTTTGAAGGTCTTTTTCAGTCTGAAGGTCAAGTTTCGGGCAGTCTCCCGCTACTTCGTTATATATAATTTTAACATATTCGCTTCCCCCCATCTCCTCGTAATCTTCACCCAGCACATAAATAAGGTCATTTTCATTCTTGAAATATGAGGTTGTAATATTATCCACATTCTCAATCAGCCCTACCATTCCTATAACAGGGGTTGGGTAAACAGCAGAATCGGGGCTTTCATTATAAAAGCTTACATTACCGCCTGTAACGGGTGTTTCAAAAAAGCGGCATGCTTCCCCCATTCCCTCAATGGCCTTCTTGAATGTCCAGTACATTTCCGGTTTATAAGGATTGCCGAAATTAAGGCAGTTGGTAATTGCAAGAGGCTTACCGCCAGAGCATACAATATTCCTTGCAGATTCGGCTACCGCTAGTTCGGTGCCTAATTTGGGATTAAGATATACATACCTGCCGTTGCAGTCGGTTTTAACTGCCAATGCTTTATTGGTATCCTTAATAAATATCACAGCCGAATCGCAGCCGGGGCCTACAATTGTATTGGTCCTCACCATCGAATCGTACTGTTCGTATACCCATCTTTTTGATGCAATATTGGGGGATGAAAAAATCTTTTCGAATACTTCGGCAATATTCTTCGGTTCGGGAAGCGCCGAATGATCGAATTTTCTCAATTCATTTAAGTATGCCGGCTCTTTTGTTTCCCTAATGTAAACGGGGGCATTGCCTCCAAGCACAAGATCTTCGGCAGTTATTTCGGCCTTCCTTTCCCCTTCATAATCAATTTCAAGCAGTCCGGTATCGGTAACTTCCCCTATAATTTCGCAGTTCAAATCCCATTTATCAAAAACAGCCTTTACTTCTTTTTCAAATCCCTTTATAACCACAACAAGCATTCTTTCCTGCGATTCTGAAAGCATAATTTCGTAAGCCGACATTCCTTTTTCGCGCAGGGGCACTTTGCTAAGGTCAACTTTCATACCCGAATTGCCTTTAGCGCTCATTTCGGATGTTGAGCACGAAATACCCGCAGCTCCCATATCCTGAATGCCTACAATCCATCCGTTCTTTATAATCTCCAGCGTTGCCTCGAGCAGAAGTTTCTCGGTAAATGGATCCCCCGCCTGAACCGAAGGCCTCTTCGATTCCGACTTTTCAGAAATCTCTTCCGATGCGAATGTAGCGCCGTGAATTCCATCGCGTCCGGTTGACGAACCTACAATCATAACCGGATTCCCTTTACCCTTAGCCGTGGCCGATGCAGTTCTCTTTGTATCTACAATTCCAACCGCCATCGCGTTCACAAGAGGGTTATCCTTGTAGGATGGGTCGAAATAAACTTCTCCCGCAACTGTAGGAACCCCGAAACAGTTTCCGTAGTCGGCAATTCCGTTAACAACCCCTTCAAAAAGGAAACGGGTGCGTGCGTCGGAAAGGTCGCCGAAACGGAGCGAATTCAATGCCGCAATCGGGCGGGCTCCCATGGTAAAAATATCACGTAAGATACCTCCTACACCTGTAGCCGCTCCCTGGTATGGTTCAACTGCCGATGGATGATTGTGGCTTTCAATTTTGAATGCAACCGCCTGCCCGTCCCCTATATCCACAAGCCCTGCATTCTCTTCCCCTGCCTTTACGAGGAGTTTTCCCCCTTCGCGGGGCAGGGTTTTAAGCAGGGCAATTGAGTTTTTATAACTGCAGTGCTCGCTCCACATAACGCTGAAAATACCCAGTTCGGTAAAATTAGGCACTCTGCCTAGTTTACCGCAAATGTTATTATATTCTTCTTCTGTTAATCCATGCTCAAGGGCTAATTCCAGGTTTACTTCGGGTTCTTTCATGGTATCCTTTTAATTTTTCTTTTCCTTTTATTTAAATATAATATATTTTTAGTAGTCTTTTGAAGAAAACACTTAATAAATGGGAAAAAACCTGATTTTTATCTGTTTTCAAAACAAATTGGACGTTGGGGCGTCTTAATTTATAACTTTTTGCCGAGGCGGAAATGAGGTTGAATTTGGAACAGCAGACTAGATGGATTATTATTTCACTAATCCTGTTAGGGGTTATTGTATTATGCCTCCCCTCCTCGGTTTACCAGATATCCAAAATGGATATTACACGTACCGAAGCGGTTGATATTGCCAGAAAAATTCTTGCCAAACAGGGAATAAACCTAAGCGGTTATTATGCCGAATCTTTAATTAATAACGACCCGATTGAAAGCCGCTATTTAATTAAAAAGCTTGGTAGCGGAAAATATGAAAAACTTATTAACACCCCCGGCTACCCTTCTTACGGATGGAATCTCCTTTTCCATAGGAACCTTTCAAGGGAATTTGCCCAAATCCGGTATACGGTTTCTCTCAATTATAAAGGGGAATTTACAGGCTTCGCAAGGGACATTCCCGATTCAGCATCGATACCCTCTTTCGCTTCGTACACCGAAGCGGAGAATTATTTAAGAAAATTTATCTCTGAGAACACCAAAATTGACCTGAATGATTTTAAAATCTCGGACAAAAAATCGTTCCAGCTTGCTAAGCGCACCGATTACCTCTTTACTTGGGAGAAAATTTTACCAGGGTACGATTCCACCAGACTTTTAATTAATACCCGTGTACAGGGAAATCAGCTCGGCTCAATAAACGTTAATTTCGAAATTCCTCCGGCAGACAGCGGATATTTCCAGACGGAAGAGGTCTTTTATACATCGGTTGTTTTTATTTTTATTTTCTTTTTTACGCTCGTGGCGTTATACCAGTTCCTGAAGAAATATCATCAGGGGGAAATATGGATGAGCGTGGGCAAAAGCTTTTTCCTTATCTATTTCATAATTTCTTTTGTAAATGTAATTAACAGCTGGCCGGGGGCAGGACAAAACCTTACCCTTGGCAATATGCCTTTTATAACCACTAAACTGGTTATGCTTTCGTTCCAGATATTAGTTCTTAATTTCCTCTTAAGCCTTTTGTTGCTTGCATCCTGGTCAGTTGGCGAATCGCTTACAAGAGGCTTGTGGCCCGATAAATTCAGAAGCATAGACGCCTTTATTAAAGGGAAGATTTTTACAGTTGCCGTAGGCGAATCGCTTCTTAAAGGGGTCGTATTCGGATTGGGCACAGCGCTTTTGTTTCTCCTATTTCCCTTAATACTCGATAAGGAATCGGCGGCCGTATTTATTAATCCGGTTACCGGAATTGACATTTATTCGGGCTATCTCCCCGCAGTTGAAATTATAACTTATGCGCTCGGCACAGCAATATTAACTGGAGCGGCAATTACATTTTTTATGGTTAACGTTTCGTACCATAAATTCAGAAATACAAAACTTTCAATTATTTTAACCGGTATTGTTACAGCCGCTACATCGGCTATTGCATATACTCCCCCTTCGCTTAACCTCTTCTGGCTTAATATATTTATCCGCTTTTTAGCCGGATGCCTCTTTGCCTATATTTATCTTAAATTCGACCTGCTTACTTTAATAAGCTATGTTTTCCATACAATGATAATTACTCAGGTATTCGTCCTTTATTTCGGCGCAGGTAGTTTTTACACCGCTAATCTTGTCGCGGTATTATTAATACTTTTAACCGTGCCCGCAATTTATATTATAGGCAGAATTAAGAAACAGGACTTTGTTCTTGCCGATTACGGACTCCCTTCGCATGTACAGAAAATTTCGGAAAGAGAAAGATTAAGGAAAGAACTTGAAATTGCCTCAAAAGTACAGCTTAGCCTGCTCCCTAAAGACAAACCGGATGTTAAAGGATATGATATTTCGGGGCTAAGCATACCCGCAGTTGAAGCCGGTGGGGATTATTTCGACTTTGTTAAACTGCAGGGGAGTAAAATCGGCATTGCAATCGGCGACGTATCGGGCAAAGGAGTAGGCGCCGCTATTTATATGACACTTACCAAAGGCATTCTTCAGGCGCATGCCGAAGAAAGCGTCTCCCCCAAAACAGTACTCGGCAAGGTTAATAAACTTTTGTATAAATCCATCGAAAAGAATTCCTTCGTAAGCATGTTCTATGCAGTGCTCGATTTCGGCAATAATTCAATGGTCTATTCAAGAGCCGGGCATAATCCGGGCATTTTATACAGCAGCAGGGAAACTCTACACGTCTTTTAATGAGCAAGGGAATTGCATTAGGACTTGAAGAGGGGAATATTTTCACTTCAAACCTTGTTGAAGAAACAATTGAATTGAATACCGGGGATATTGTTGTGTTTTATACAGACGGATTTACCGAAGCCATGAATGAAAGAAGGGAATTTTACGGGGAGGAAAGACTGGTTGAGTTTATTAAACAGCATAAAAACCTCTCTTCAAAGGATTTAATAAATGCCCTGCTTAAGGATGTTAACCGTTTTGCCAATCATATGCCCCAGCACGACGATATGACTATTGTGGTTATTAAGAGGGATTAATAAATCCCTCTTAGTTCAGATAATTGTAAAACCAATTTTCTTCTCTTTTCTGCCATCCGATTTTTTATCGTGGATTTCAACTGTCAGTTCATAATTCCCTTTAGGCAATTTGCTTAAATCAAGCTGAATATACTGCTGAGGGTTCCTTTCTTTTGTATGATATGTTGAAGTAAGCGAAATCTTCGAGTCGGACCCGAAAATTAGATTTCCCAAATCGGAAATGAAAGAAAACAACCCTTTGACCTCCCCCTCTTCCTTTTGTTTCTGTAACGTAATTACCTGCTCAAAATCGGTATCTTCATCCCCTTCTCTGCTAAGGTTATAAGCCTCGTAATAAAGATATACTATATCTGTATTTGTAAACTCCTTTACAACACGGGGCAGAATATAGGTTCCGTTTCTGTTAATTGCCCCCGGTATCGGGTTCCCCTGCTCAACGTCGTATGCAAGCAGAATATCGCTCATATCCACTTTATCACTGCTTATTCCCGGCCTCCCCGTTATGGAATGGTACGAATAAAAACTGCTGTCGGCTCTTTTTCTCATCTCGAAAGCGAGCGAAAGAGTATCGGCATTAAAATTTAATTTAACGTTATCCACTTTGCTTCCGTTTTCAGGACTCTGAATAATTCCTGCACAGCTAATCGAATCGTAATTTATTCTCTTCTCAAAAACAGTATTGAATCCCCGGTCGAACAGGAAAACTCCCGCTTCAAAAGCGGGTATTTCTTTAAGCAATCTGCCGGCCGAATCGAGCACGGGAAGCTGGTACGCAATATATGCATCCCGTTTATTCCTTTCTTTTTCATCCAGGCTGCCGAAGAAATAAATTTCCTTATTTACGGTAAATTGTTTTTTAATAGGCACATAGGATTGTATGTTAACCTTCTTCATATTTTCGAAATTCTGGAAAGAATACTCGTTGCTCCTCCGGTTTGAAACAAAGCGCCCCCCTCTTTCCCAACTCAGCTTAAAATTCCCGCTCATCGCGTAGTCATCGAACGAAAATGAAGAGCCGCTGTAATACCATACATCATTGCGCGAGGTAAAAGTGCTCTCACCTACAATACCCGCCCTTGTAGAACTCCGCATTTTTGGAATGCCGTACCTCAAAAGGACTTCACCGCGGTCTGTCTTCCACCCTTCTATACCATGCTTTGGAACTCCGAAATAGAGGTTTGCGTAAACCATTCTGCTGTAATGCTCCAGCAGGCGCACATTTGCCTTGGAAAGAAGAAGAGGGTTGTTCACTTTCCAGAACCGGGCAATGGATTGTTCAATTTCCCTCCTGTCCATTTTTTCCAACTGCTCTCCGTATAGAGGCCATAAAATTTTCAACACCGAGTTATATTCATAATCCTCTCTTTCATTAAAACTCATCAGGTTTAGTGCCTTGCTGAATTCCATTTCGGCGTTTTCCTCCTCTTCAAGCCTGTGGTAAATCATTCCAAGCAGAAGGTGAGCCTCTTTATTCGAAGGCTCAATCCCGGTTATCTTTTTTATATTTAATGCGGCTTTCCATTAATTCCCCGAATTTTCATATAGCCTGCCCAAATAATATAATGCCTCTATGTTTACAGGCTCCCTTTTAAGGGCTTCGGTAAAACATCTTTCGGCCTCCAAATAATCCTTTCTCGCAACATCTTTCAATTTGAAATCATATAGAGCTTCAAACTCCATTCCAATTTTCTTGGAATTTTTGTAATCGTTGTACCCGTTAAGATAAATATGCCCCATTCTAACCCATGGAATAGGGTTATTCGGAAAATCCTCTGCCATTTTTTCATATTCGGGAATAGCCATACCGGAGGCAAACTGCTCCAGAATACTGCAGTAATCTATCCGGTAATTAAAATTGCCCGGTTCCCTTAATGCAGCCTGTTTAAAATTATCCAGCGCCCTGTTCCTCCCCTCGTGGGTTCCCTCATTAAGCTGAAGTTTGCCGAGCTGATAATAAGAGCCTGCATCTTTATTTGAGCTTATCGATTCTTTGAAGAATTTTTCGGCCGTTCCGGTTTTCCCTTCGGACAAAGCAGCTATTCCTTTTTCATATTCCTTCGGGTAGGCCGTCTGCCCCTTTATTGTATTTACACTTAAGAGAATGGATGAAAGTATTAAGACCGGATAGTATAACTTGCTCATTGACACCCCTTTTTTCAACCTGCAGAACCGGATTATTAATTTTAATTCTTTAGGCAAGAAAAACAAAGCTGATAATTAATTCAATGCAATTATTTCTCCCCTTTTTAATGCGTTATAGCAAAAAAATAAAATTTTTTTAAAAATAATTTTTTACAACGAAACATTTCGTAGTGTCGCGAGTCTAAATCTCCAAAGGGAATAAAAGGAAAGGTAGTTATGAAAAAAGTGATACTCTTATTAAGCTTACTGTTTATCTCCGCTGCCTACGGCGAGGGAAAATTAAACACAGACAAAATTCTAAAACTTAAACGGGCTCCCGGGCCAATTAAAGTTGACGGGATTATTGATGACGCCTGGAATCAGGCCGATTCATCTTCAAATTTCTTTCAGCTCTCCCCTTATTTCGGAAAGGCTCCCGAAAAGAAAACTACTATTAAAGTTCTCACAAGCGACCAGTCGATTTACTGCCTTTTCATCTGCTACGACGATCCGCAGAATATTACACGCTATACGGGCAGGCAGGATGAGGCCGGTGGCGATATTGTTTCTTTTATGATTGATACTTTTAACGACCAGAAAACCGCCTATAAATTTGCCGTTACCGCCAGCGGCGTTAGGGCCGACTGCCGCCTTCTGGATGATGCACGCAACAGGGATTATAACTGGGACGGCATCTGGTTTTCCGACGCTAAAATTTATAACTGGGGTTTCGTTATTGAAATGGAAATTCCTTATAAGTCAATTCAGTATGACGGCAATCTTCCCTACTGGGGGCTCGATTTTGACCGCTACCGCGCCGTTAACAATGAGGATTTGTACTGGTGCTCCTATGTAGAAAACGAAGGACAGAGAATTTCAAAGTTCGGAAAGCTTGTATTCGACGATTTCAAACCGACTTCAAAAGGATTAAATCTTGAAATATATCCGGTCGGCCTTTCAAAAGTTGAATACAATACCGAATCGGGCAAATATAAATTCTCCCCTACTGTAGGGTTGGATCTCTTCTACAATCCTTCTCCTAAATTAACTCTGCAGGCCACTGCTAATCCCGATTTTGCGCAGATTGAAGCCGATCCGTACAATTTCAACATCTCGCGCTACGAAACATACTACAGCGAAAGAAGGCCTTTCTTCACTCAGGGGAATGAAATATTCATGGCTTCGGGAAGGCAGAATAATTCAGGGTTCTATCAGCCATTAGAATTATTCTACTCCAGAAGAATCGGTAAAAAATTAGCCGATGGAACAGAAGTGCCTCTTACATTCGGCGCTAAGGCATTCGGAAGACTGGGCGATTATGAATACGGCGGTTTCGTTGCCCGCACTGCAGAAACCGATTATTCGAGCGGCGACGTTAAATTTACCGAACCTTCGGCGTTATTTGCATCGGCAAGGGTTAAAAAACAGATTTTGGGTAATTCTACAATAGGAATGCTCTTTGTTGGAAAGCAGACCAGCCAGAATACCTACGGCGTTCTCGATTTGGACGGCGCATTTAGAGGGGATAACTGGCAGCTCTCCTACCAGATTGCCAGCGCCTTCAATTCCGATTCCTCGGATGTTGCAGCCTCTGCCGGCTTTATGCAGTTCAGCGACTCGTATGTGATTCTTTCGCGCAGCAGATATGTGGGTAATAAATACGATGCCAACCAGATTGGTTACGTACCATGGAAAGGGACTTTCAGTTCAACCACTTTAGCCGGGCCCAGATGGTATTTTGAAAAAGGATATATAAGCAACATACTCCTTTTCGGAGGCTATTCAGCCAACTACGAAAAAATTGACGCTTTTACCGATATTAGCGCAGTTATTGCAATGGATATGAGCTTTAGGGACAACTGGGGTTACGAAGTTGTTTTTGACGGAGGTAAAAGCAGGGATGCCGGAGTAGAATACTCTAACTGGGAAGCTACATTTTCTTCCTGGTTCAATATTTCCCCCCAGTGGAACGCTAACATTCAGGCCGGTTACGCTAAAACATACAACTTCGCGCGCAATTATCTGGGTTATTATTCCTGGTTCGGCGGCGAAATTGGATTGAAAGCATCAAAAATTCTTGAAATTGGCACTTCGCTTAACAGCTGGATTGAAATTAACCCTGATGATAATATTGACGAAATCACCTACAATGCGCGCCCTTATTTTTCAATTACTCCCCTGAACGATTTAAATTTGAGGCTCTATGTAGATAATGTGTTCCTCCGTTCTACAAACAGGATGGAAAGAATAATCGTCGGATTTCTCTTCTCATACCAGTTTTCACCGAAAAGCTGGATTTACCTTGCCGTAAACGAAATTCAGGATAGAAGCCCTTATTTATCAAATAACCAGCTGGTTTATGACAAAATGAATATTAGGGAAAGAGCAGGCGTTTTTAAGATTAAATACCTTTATTATTTCTAATATTTGTTTTTTACAAAACGTTTCATAAAATTAACCCCGTTAATACGGGGTTTTTTATGAACGGTTATAGACATTTGGACCACCCTGCAGATATTGCAATGCTTATTTCCGCCGATTCCGTTGAAGACTTGTTTATTGCAGGGGCCGAAGCCTGGAAAGAAAGCGCATTAGAATCTTTCATTCCCGAATCCACTTTCGAACTCCACATCAATCTCGAATCGATTTCGATTGAAGAACTGCTTGTCGATTTTTTAAGCGAACTCAACTTTAATCTTTACGCGCGCAAACTAGTTTATTCGCGGGTTAAGATGATTACTATTAAAAAGAATACCCTTTACCGGGCCGAGGCGGCTGTTTATTTTGAAGACTTCTCCCCTGCCAGGCACAGGCTTAAAAACGAGATTAAAGCAGTAACATTCCATCAGATGAATATTGAGCATAAGAATAACAGTTATTCCACCAGAATAATTTTTGATATTTAGATTATTATGAAGATAAATGGAATTGAATTGCTCCCTTTGAGCGAAACGCTTTGGGAAATTCCCGTTTCGGGAGGTATGAATGTTCCGGGGCGCATTTATGCCTCGCGCAATATGATTGAAACTTCGCTCCGGAATGATGAAGCGCTTAAACAGGTTGTTAACGTTGCACACCTGCCGGGCATTGTTAAATACAGCCTTGCCATGCCCGATATCCACTGGGGATACGGGTTCCCGATTGGAGGAGTTGCCGCTACTTCTGCTAAGGATGGCGTAATTTCTCCCGGGGGTGTGGGGTACGATATTAATTGCGGTGTGCGGCTTGCGCGCACTTCCTTAATGTATGAACAGAACAAGAACAAAATCCAAAAATTAATTGAGAATCTTTTCAGGGATATTCCAACCGGAGTTGGTTCAAGCGGCGCCATAAAGAAATTATCGGCGCAGGATACAAAAAAAATCTTGAAAGAAGGCTCGCGCTGGGCAATCAATAACGGTTACGGCGATGAGGAAGATATTATTTATACAGAAGAGGATGGAATGCTTGCCGGGGCCGGGCCTGAAAGCGTGAGCGCCAGGGCTATTGAAAGAGGGGTGGACCAGAGCGGCACTCTCGGCTCGGGGAATCATTTTCTAGAAGTTGATGTGGTTGAAAAAATATACGATACCTTAGCGGCTGAGGCATTCGGATTATTCAAAGGCCAGCTGGTTCTTCTCATTCATACCGGCTCGCGCGGCCTTGGCTACCAGGTATGCGACGATTATCTTAAACTTCTCCTTAAGGAGGGGAAAAAATTCGGCTTTAACCTGCCCGATAAACAGCTTGCTTGTGCACCAATTAATTCGGATGAGGGGCAAAACTACATTTCAGCCATGAACTGCTCGGCTAATTTTGCATGGAACAACAGACAGATTATTATGAATCTTGCTATGAAAAGCATGCTTAAGTCGTTCGGCATTTCTAAGGAAGAACTCGGGTTTAAATTAGTGTACGACGTATGCCACAACATTGCAAAGTTGGAAGAACATTTAATTGAAGGTAAAATGGAAAAGGTATGCGTCCATAGGAAAGGTGCAACAAGGGCTTTTCCCCCCGGTTCGGCAGGCCTGCCGGAAGCTTATAAGAATATTGGTCAGCCGGTTTTAATTCCCGGCGATATGGGGAGATATTCATACATTGCAGTAGGCGGGGCAAATTCGATGGATGAGACTTTCGGCACTTCGTGCCACGGCGCCGGAAGATTACAAAGCAGGCATCAGGCCCTTAAAGAAGGCAAGGGAAGGGATTTAATAAAAGAATTGAACAATAAAGGGATTGTTATACAGGCAAAAGGCTACAACACAATTGCCGAAGAAATGCCCTTTGCATATAAAGATGTTTCAGAAGTAATTGATGTAATGCACAATTCCGGCATCAGCACAAAGGTAGCTAAACTCCGTCCGGTTGGCGTAATAAAAGGCTGAGCATCAATTTAATTTTTTGCCGTCCACAATAGTGAACGGCAAAATAATTTGGAACGGGAAATTTATTAGAACAATCCTTCAACCGAAAGATACCTTTCCCCTGTATCGTAGTTAAATGTAAGAACTACCGAGCCATCCGGAATATCGATTAATTTTTTATTCACAGCCGCAAGCGAGGCGCCGGTTGAAATGCCGCAGAAAATTCCCTCTTCCATAGCCGCCCGTCTGGTAAATTCGTATGCTTCATCTTTGCCCACTTTAATCACGCCGTCAAGCAGTTCTGTATTTAGGTTCTTTGGTATAAATCCCGCTCCTATACCCTGAAGCGGGTGCCCCCCCGGCTCGCCCCCGCTTATTACAGGGGATAATTCAGGTTCAACCGCGAATACTTTTAACTTAGGAAAATATTTTTTCAGTTCGGAAGCCACCCCGGTTATATGTCCTCCGGTTCCAACTCCGGTTATAAGATAATCTATTCCCCCCGGAAAGTCTTTCAATATCTCAAGTGCAGTCGTTTTTTGATGCGCTTCGATATTCGCTTTATTTTCGAACTGCTGGGGCATCCAGCTGTTCTCATATTTGCCGAGCAGTTCATTTGCTTTGGCAATTGCCCCATTCATACCCTGCTCCTTAGGAGTAAGTACAAATTCGGCGCCGTAAACCGACATCAGCTTCCTTCTTTCAACCGACATCGATTCGGGCATAACTAGTATTAGCTTATACTTTTTTACCGCCGCCGCCATCGCTAGTCCTATGCCCGTATTCCCCGAAGTGGGTTCAATTATAACGCTTCCCTCATTAAGCAATCCTTTTTTTTCGGCGTCTTCAATCATTGCAATGCCAATGCGGTCTTTTATGCTTCCTCCGGGATTCATTTTTTCAAGCTTAATCCACACTTCTTTATTGCCTTCAAAGAGATGGTTTATCCTAACGTGAGGCGTTCTGCCTATTGTTTCCAATATATTATTAGCTTTCATTTTATTTCCCTTTCAAATTACAAAGTCTAAAAATTCTTCATTTCCGTTTTTTCTTAATTTAACTTCGCTTTTATGGTATACAACCGAATCGGGGGGAACGCTTTCGGTAATCCATGTATTGCCCCCTATAATGCTGTTTTTGCCTATTACTGTATTGCCCCCCAGAATAACAGCCTGCGCATAGAGAATTACGTTATCCTCAATTGTGGGATGCCTTTTTGTGTTGGCTAGTTTTTTCTCAACGCTTAAAGCGCCTAAGGTAACCCCCTGATACATTTTCACATCATCCCCTATTTCGGCTGTTTCGCCAATTACAATTCCGGTGCCGTGGTCAATGCAGAAACGGCTCCCTATTTTAGCCCCCGGGTGGATATCAATTCCGGTAAGCTGATGCGCGTATTCCGATATTATCCTCGGAAGCATCGGTATCCCCTCGCCGTAGATTACATTTGCCAAACGGTATATCGCAATCGCCAAAAATCCGGGGTAGGCAAGTATAACCTCGTCTATATTTTCGGCGGCCGGGTCTCCGTCTGTAATTGCCTTTGCGTCGAGCCACAGATTATCGTGTATTTGAGGAAGTCTATTGAAAAAATTATCCGCTTTTTCTTCTATTTCTTCGTTTGAATATACATTCAGCGCTTTAAGCACCCCTTTGAATTCCTTTTTAAGAAGTATTATCTCGCTTTCAACCTCCTCTCCGGTAAAGTATGTTTTCTCCGAAAAATGAGGTAAAAGAAGCATCAGGAGCTCGTCTATAATCTTTTGAGACTCCCTTTTAAGGGGTTTAATCGTTTTATGCTGTTCCTGCTTTTCTATCAGATTAGATGCAAAAACCTTCAAGTACTCGTTGCTACTCAAGTTTTTCTCCTTTTATTGAAATATTTAAATAAAGTAAGTCCGCGGGCTGACTGAAAGTCAGCTTTTACATATGCAGGTATAAAAGTAGGAATGGCTTCCGGTTGTAGGTTGTTTAGATGCTGTTATTATATTTGACTTAATGTTCATTACTTTTTATTTTCATTACATACATTATAAACCATTTTTCAATAAAAAAAATTCCATTTAAAGCCTTTTTTATCAGTTTTTTTTCACATTGCAAAGGAGAGCATATGCAGACGACTGTAAACGGACTTTCGGTACATAAATTCGGCAATCCCGAACACCAGCCCATTGTATTTATTCACGGCTTCCCTTTCGATTATTCAATGTGGCTTGAACAAATTGAAGCTCTTAAAGGGGATTATTACTGTATCTCGTACGATATCAGGGGGCTTGGCCAGAGTGTTGTTGGCGACGGGCAGTTTACTCTTGAAATGTATGTTGACGACCTGATGGAAATTATCGATTCCCTCGCGCTTAAAAAACCGGTATTATGCGGGCTATCGATGGGGGGCTACATTACGCTCCGCGCCGCAGAAAGAGAACAGGATAAATTCAAGGCCTTAATATTATGCGATACCCGTGCCGAGGCGGACGGGAATGAGGGGAAACTTAAAAGAGCCGCTACAATTAAACAGATAAACAAAGGTGAAACATTACAATTCATCGAAAATTTCGTCTCGGGGCTCTTTGCCGATTTGACAAAGGAGGAAGACCCTGAATTGTACGAAAATATAATGGAAACCTGTAAAAAGTCGGATCCGGTTGGAGTTAAAGGGGCTACAATAGCAATTATGAGCCGCACCGATACAACTGCTTCGCTTGAAAAACTGGAATTGCCTGTGTTAATTATGGCCGGGGCATTCGACGCCCTTACCCCTCCTTATGTAATGAAGGATATGGCGTCAAAAATAAAAAATTCTGAATTTGCGGCTATACCGCATGCGGGGCATCTTGCTCCTCTGGAAAATCCCGAATGTGTTAACGACCTGATTAAGGATTTTCTAAAAAGGCATCAATAGAACTCTACGGTGTAGTCTATAAACCGGCCTTTATCATAATTAAACTTGGCCGAGAAAAATTTATCCTGATACAGCCATGGGAGAAAATACCTGTCTCCGTCCCATAAATTCAAATCGAACAGCTTATCATTATCAATCCATTCAAGATGCCCTTCGGGGGAATCGATAAGTTCTCCCGAAAATTCATCTATAACAAAGAGGAATACATACCAGTCGTCAACCGAATCGAACATGGGGAAGGTAATCATTCCTTTAAGATGGAGTTTCTCAACATCCAATCCCGTTTCCTCTTTCATTTCGCGTACGGCGCATTCCTCGGGGGTTTCCCCCTGTTCAAGTTTTCCCCCCAGTCCGTTCCATTTTCCTTCGTGGTAGTCGTTCTCTTTTTTGTTGCGGTAGAGCATAAGGGTTTTATTATCCCTTACGGCATAACATAGAGTAGCTAATTTCATTCTTTTTCCTGAACAGATTTAATTATCAGATAGCCAGATTCCTTTCTTTCATCAGGTAGTTTTTCACGTAATCGGCTACCCCTTCATCCAGCGGGGTAATTGGTTTGCTGTACCCTGCGTCCTTAATTTTTTTCAATTCAGCCTGTGTAAAGTACTGGTATTTGCCCCTTAAGTTTTCGGGCATATCTACATATTCAATGTTAACCGGTTTATCCATTGCCTTAAATATTGCAGTAACCAGTTCGTTCCAGGTGTGGGCTTTGCCAGAACCAGCATTGAAAAGGCCATTCTTATCGTGATGCTCAAGAAAGAAAAGGGTCATATCCACAATATCTTTCACATAAACAAAATCCCTTTTCTGTTCTCCGTCCTTATAATCGGGATGATAGCTCTTGAAAAGCTTCACCTTGCCCGTTTCAAGTATCTGCTGGTATGCTTTATGCACTACGCTGCGCATATCTTCCTTATGGTATTCATTGGGACCGTAAACGTTGAAATATTTAAGTCCCGCTACTTTATCAATAATCTTGTTCATTTTAAGCCACAGGTCGAACAGGTGCTTGGAATAGCCGTACATGTTAAGGGGTTTAAGATTTTCCAGTTCATTTTCGTTATCAAGGTATCCGTTGGTGCCGTCGCCGTATGTAGCCGCCGAAGAGGCATATATAAAGCGGGCCCTGCGGGGCAGGCAGTACCGGCAAAGTTCAACGCTGTAATGATGGTTATTGCGCATAAGGTAATCGGCATCCTTTTCGGTAGTTGCCGAGCAGGCCCCCATATGTATAATGGCTTCAATATCGAAAGGGACATTCTCTTCTTTTACCCTTTTAATGAACTCATCTTTATTCATAAATTCCCTGAAATTGAGCCCTACAAGGTTTTTCCACTTATCATCGGTACCCAGTTCGTCAACAATAATTATCTTATCCTCCCCCATCCGGTTCAAACGCCATACAATGGCACTTCCTATAAAACCCGCGCCCCCTGTAACAACTATCATAGTTTACCTCGCCATTATTTTTTTTTATATTTCAATTTACATATATTGAAACAGAACGTCAAAAATTTATCATCCACTAAAACGATAAAGGATATAATGATAATCGGCAAATTGAAAGAAATTTTGAATAATAAAATACTTATGCTGGATGGCGCCATGGGGACAATGATTCAGCGCCACAAACTAACCGAGGCGCAATTCAGAGGGGAAAGATTCAAAGACCATCCGTGCGATTTGAAAGGGAATAACGACCTCCTTTCAATTACACAGCCCGAAATTATAAAAGGCATACACCGCGCTTATTTTGAAGCCGGGGCTAATATTGTTGAAACCAATACTTTCAACTCAACTTCAATTTCGCAGGCCGATTATAAAACAGAAAACCTCGTTTACGAACTTAATTATCAGTCCGCCAAAATTGCAAAGGAAGTTGCCGCCGAATTTTTAGAAATGGATAGCTCAGTTCCCCGTCTTGTTGCCGGGGCAATGGGCCCTACAAACAAGACCCTTTCCCTTTCCCCCGATGTAAATGACCCGGGCTACAGGGCTGTAAACTTCGACCTGATGGCAGATGCCTATAAAGAACAGGCGCGCGGCCTTATAGACGGAGGCGCCGATATTATTATTATTGAAACTATTTTCGATACCTTAAACGCAAAAGTCGCCCTGTTTGCAGTTGAAGAATTATTCGAGGAAACGGGGAAAGCACTACCGGTTATGATTTCGGGTACTATTATTGACCAAAGCGGAAGGACATTATCGGGACAGACAACCGAAGCGTTCTTAATTTCCCTTACCCATTCAAAGCATCTTTTAAGCATCGGGCTTAACTGCTCGCTGGGCCCTAAACAGATGAAGCCTTTTCTGCAGGAACTTTCTTCCCTTGCAAAATGCTTTGTAAGCGTTTACCCAAATGCGGGGCTTCCGAATGAATTCGGTCAGTACGACGAAACCCCCGAAGGGATGACGAAAGTGCTTGAAGAATACGCAAAAGAAGGATTGGTAAACATAATAGGAGGATGCTGCGGAACCACACCGGAACATATTAAGGCATTTGCAGAAATGGCCGCTAGGTACACCCCCCGCAGGTTGCCTTCAATTGAACCCTACCTAAGGCTGAGCGGTTTGGAACCCCTTGTGTTCCGCCCTGAAAGCAATTTTGTGAATATTGGGGAAAGGACTAACGTAGCCGGCTCTAAAAAATTCGCACGGCTTATTAAAGAAGAGAAATATGAAGAAGCCCTTTCGGTTGCAAAGGAGCAGGTTGAAGGGGGCGCGCAAATTCTTGATGTGAGCATGGATGAAGCGATGATAGATTCGGAAAAGGCCATGACACGATTCCTTAATATGCTTTCATCCGACCCTGATATTGCCCGCCTGCCGGTTATGATAGATTCATCAAGATGGTCAGTTATCCAGGCCGGATTAAAATGCCTTCAGGGTAAAGGGATTGTGAACTCAATAAGCCTTAAGGAAGGGGAAGAAGTATTCATTCAGCACGCGCGTAAAATTCTTAATTTCGGCGCTGCCGCAGTTGTAATGGCATTCGACGAAAACGGACAGGCCGATACATTAGAAAGAAAAATTAAGATATGCCAAAGGGCATATAATATACTTACAGAAAAGGTGGGTTTCGCACCGCAGGATATAATACTGGATCCGAACATTTTTGCAATTGCAACCGGAATTGAGGAGCATAACAAATACGCTGTCGATTATATTGAGGCAATAAGATGGATAAAAAACAACCTGCCTTATGCCAAAGTAAGCGGAGGAGTAAGCAATATATCATTCTCTTTCAGGGGGAACGATAAGATAAGGGAGGCAATACATTCTGCCTTTCTTTACCATGCCGTTGAAGCAGGTATGGATATGGGTATTGTTAATGCCGGCCAGCTTGAAGTATATGAACAGATTCCTAAAGAACTTCTTGAAAGGGTTGAAGATGTAATTTTAAACAGAAGGCCCGACGCTACCGAACGGATTATTGAGTATGCTGGCAAGTTTACGGGGGACGACAAAAAAGAGGCAAGTGAACTTGAATGGCGCAGACAACCGGTTGAAGAAAGACTTAAACATTCTCTTGTTAAAGGTATAGTAGAATTTATTGAAGAGGATGTTGAAGAAGCGAGGAAGAAATTCCCCTCCCCGCTCGGCATTATTGAAGGACCCCTTATGGATGGCATGAACGTTGTGGGGGATTTGTTCGGTTCGGGTAAAATGTTTCTGCCTCAGGTTGTTAAAAGCGCAAGAGTAATGAAAAAAGCAGTGGCTATCCTCATCCCGTTTATTGAAATGGAAAAACAGCAGTCGGGACTTAAGAACAACAACGGCAAAGTATTGCTTGCCACCGTTAAAGGGGATGTGCATGATATAGGAAAGAATATAGTGGGCGTTGTTTTAGGATGCAATAATTACGAAGTTATTGACCTGGGTGTTATGGTTGCCGCCGATAAAATTCTTGATACTGCATTGGAAATAAAAGCCGATATAATCGGTTTGAGCGGGCTTATTACCCCATCGCTAGATGAAATGGTTCACGTTGCCAGGGAAATGGAGAAGAGAGGCATGAAAATTCCCCTTCTTATCGGGGGCGCAACTACATCCAGAATCCATTCGGCAGTTAAAATCGCCCCTGAATATTCGGGTGCGGTTATACATGTCCTTGATGCCTCGCGAAGCGTTACTGTTACAAGCAGTTTGATGAACGTTTCCGCAAGGAATGAATTTATAGAGAACTACAGAAAAGAATACACCCATCTGAGGGAAGAGCATGGAAAAAGGCAGAGCCAAAAAAATTACCTTCCTTTTGATGAAGCGAGGAAGAATAAACCGGTAATTGATTGGGATAACGCCGTAATCGATGTCCCTGCTGAAACAGGTGTTAAAGTTTTTTCAGACTTCCCTCTTGAACAGATAAGGGAATATATAGACTGGACTCCTTTCTTTATGGCGTGGGAACTGAAAGGGAAATACCCCGAAATATTAAAGAATGATAAATACGGATCCGAAGCTGAAAAGCTTTTTAAGGATGCCAATATACTTCTGGATAAAATTATAGCTGAAAAACTTCTTACCGCAAACGCCGTTACAGGTATATTCCCCGCAAACAGCTCGGGGGAAGACATACTCATCTATTCAGGCGAACAGCGGGACGGCACAACCGCAGTTCTGCATACAATAAGACAGCAGTATGTTAAAGACAAACTAAATACCAACCTTGCCCTTTCCGATTTTATTGCCCCCGTTGAAAGCGGGCGAAAGGATTATGCAGGCATGTTTGCGCTTACAACCGGATTGGGGATAGAAAAGATTGTTAAGCAGTTCGATATAGAGAACGACGACTACAGCGCTATAATGGTTAAAGCGGTAGCCGACAGGCTTGCAGAGGCGTTTGCAGAACTGCTTCACGAAAAAGTAAGGAAAGATTTGTGGGGCTACGCTAAAGATGAAAATATTTCTAAAGATGAATTGATAAAGGAAAAATACAGGGGCATAAGGCCCGCGCCTGGGTACCCATCCCAGCCCGACCATACTGAGAAGCTGACTATATGGAAACTGCTTGATACGGAGAAGAATACATCCATAACGCTTACCGAAAACCTTGCCATGTATCCCGCGGCTTCGGTATGCGGTTTATATTTTGCGGCTGAGCACGCGGTCTATTTCAATACCGGCAAAATTGCCAAAGACCAGGTGGATAGCTACAGGAAAAGAAAGGGAATTAGCATTAACGAAGCGGAAAAATGGCTTAAGCCAATTTTAAATTATTAGAATTTAAGATTAAAGTTGTTGCGTTTTTTTACGGATGCAATGCATTCTTTTTCGTTTTGAATTAAATAATTCTTTATTTTACTCCGTTACCAAAAAAGGAGAAAAACAATGAAGATTAAGTACGCGCTACTTTTTGTTCTCATATTTGCATTTACACTTTCCGCACAGGAGAAAGTCGACCTTCAGACAATACAGAAGATAAAAGATGAAGGATTAAAAAATTCGCAGGTAATGGATTATATGGTATGGCTTACCGATATACTCGGGCCGCGCCTTACCTCTTCCCCTTCATACAAAAATGCGGTTAAATGGTCCGTAGATAAATTAAAATCGCTCGGACTCGAAAATGTTACCGTTGAGCCGTGCGGAGTTGTTGGCAGAGGCTGGGAAAACGAAAAAGCCTACGTGGCAATGACATCCCCTATTTATGCACATTTGAATATTTCCCCCAAAGCATGGACTGGAAGTACAAACGGACTTATTAAAGGGAACGCAGTTCTGGTTAACATTGCTTCGGAAGCCGACATTGAGAAATACAAGGGCAAATTAAAGGATGCTATTGTTCTTAACGGTCCGGTTAGGGAATTGCAGGAGCATATGACCCCCGACGCGCACAGATATACCGACCAGGAACTGGATGAAATGAAAACTCCCCTTCCCCCCAGAAATCCGCAGCAGCAGCAGGGCAGGCCTCAGATGATGAACCGGTTCCAGCTGGCATCAAAGATAGCGGCATTATTCAAGGATGAAGGAGCACTACTGGTGCTTGAACCGAGCCGCGGCGATTACGGAACGATTTTTACCGCCAGCGGAAACAATAAAAAAGTAGGCTCGCCCGAAGGTATTCCGTCGGCTGTTGTTTCAACCGAACAATACAACAGGATGGCAAGAATTCTTGAGCATAACGTTCCAGTTTCAATTGAAGCCGATATTGAAAATAAATTTTTCGAAGCCGATTCACTCGGATACAATGTAATTGCCGAAATTCCGGGTACCGATCCGGCGCTTAAAGACCAGGTTGTAATGCTTGGCGGGCATCTGGATGCTTGGCACGGAGGAACAGGCGCATCGGATAACGCTTCTGGCGTTTCGGTATGTATGGAAGCATTAAGAATTTTGAAAGCATTGAACATTCAGCCCAAACGCACAATTAGAATTGCGCTGTGGGATGCCGAGGAAGCAGGGCTTGTCGGTTCGCGTAATTATGTAGCCGCTCATTTCTTCGACAGGAACACGCTACAGTTTAAACCCGATTATGACAAGTTTTATGTTTACTTCAATTACGATAACGGAACGGGGAGAATAAGAGGCATTTATACACAGGGTAATGAAGAGGCTATCCCAATTTTTGAAGAATGGCTTAAACCCCTTAAAGATTTAGGCGCTACAACCGTTACAATCCGCAATACAGGCGGAACAGACCATCAGTCATTCGACGGCGCAGGCCTGCCGGGATTCCAGTTCATTCAGGATCCCCTTGCATACGATACAAGAATACACCATACTACAATGGATACATATGACCATGCGGTTAAGGATGACCTTATACAGTCGGCTACTATTATGGCGGCATTCGTTTACGACGCCGCAATGAGAGACGGGAAATTCCCGCGCAAGCCTTTCGATCCTTCAAAACTGCCGCAGAGAAGAGCACCGGGGAACTAATTAAAGTATGAATGAAGATAAATTATTAGTAAAGCTTTTTGAAAACTGGTCGGGAGAGAGGGTTATTACCCTCTCTCCTCTTCCTTTATCAGGCTCATCCAGAAGATATTTCCGCATCGCCGGCAAGTCGAAAACTGCTATTGGCGCGCTTAATAACGATATAAAGGAAAACAAGGCATTCACTTATCTTACAGCGCACTTCAAAAAATTCAAGCTGAATGTGCCCCGTATTTACGCGAAAGATATTGATAACGGAGCCTACCTGCTTGAAGATTTGGGGGACACTACTTTGTATTCCCTTATTGAGGATTCAAAAAATAAAAACGGAGCGCATGAGGGGATAATTGAGCTTTACAAAAAAGTTATTGACCAGCTTGTCCGGTTCCAGACCTCGACTAAAGGCCTGAACTTTGACAAATGTTATCCGCGTCATTCTTTCGATTCGCAGTCCATAATGTGGGATCTCAATTATTTCAAATACTATTTCCTAAAGCTGGCGCGTATTAATTTTAACGAACAGCTTCTTGAAAATGATTTCGGCACATTTACCAAATACCTCCTTAAAGCCGGCTCAGGCTATTTTCTTTACAGGGATATGAACAGCCGGAATATTATGGTAAGTGGTAATGAAGTTTATTTTATCGATTACCAGGGGGCAGAAAGGGAGCCTTACAGTATGATATAGCTTCCCTTTTATACGATGCTAAGGCGGCTCTTCCACAGTCGCTTAGGGATGAACTGCTCGATTATTATCTGGAGCAGATAAACAAAATAAGGAAGATTAATAAAAAGGAATTTCTGGAATATTATTATTCATTCGTACTAATAAGGATACTTCAGGCATTGGGGGCATACGGCTACAGGGGTTATTTCGAAAGGAAGGACCATTTTCTTAAAAGCATTCCCTTTGCGGTGCGCAACCTTGAATGGCTTACGCGGAGTAAAAAGATTAAAGCAAAAATACCTTACCTGCTCTCTTTATTAAATGATATTATTTATTCCCCCGAAATACTTAAATATGAATGGAGCGATACCCCGGCCGGCAAATTAAAAATCAAGATTACCAGTTTTTCGTACAGGGAAAAAATTCCGGCCGATCTTTCGGGGAACGGAGGGGGATTCGTATTCGACTGCCGCGGCATTGTTAACCCGGGCAGATACGATGAGTATAAATTATTTACCGGTATGGATGAAAACGTAAAGGAATTTCTGGATAAGGAAGAGACCGCGCAGAAATTCATTAAAAACGCCATTGAACTGGTGGATAACAGCATTAACACCTACTTAAGCCGCAACTGGAATAACCTGATGGTCAATTTCGGATGCACCGGCGGAAGGCACCGTTCTGTTTATTCGGCCGAAAGGCTGGCCGAACATCTTGCAGGCAGGCCCGATTTAATTGTTGAGCTTAACCATACACAGCTTAATGTAAACAAAAATTTCAACCGGTAAAATTATGGAAGTATTTATACCCGCGGCGGGGCTTGGCACCCGTTTAAAGCCTTTAACCGATTCTATTCCAAAGGCGCTTGTTGAAATAAACGGTGTGACATTGCTTGAAATGCAGCTGATGAAACTTGCCCGTGAGGGGTTTAACCACTTTGTAATTAACACACATCATTTTGCCGGGCAGATTACCGGTTTCCTCAATAAGAATAATAATTTCGGACTCAAGATTGATATTTCCGACGAAAGCAGGCTTCTGCTCGATACCGGAGGCGGACCGAAGAAAGCCCTAAACCTTCTTAACGAAGATAATTTTTTAATACATAACGTTGATATAATTTCGGGTCTGGATATTAAAAAATTTATGGAATTCCACGCAGGTAATGGAAGCATTGCCACACTTGCGGTACAAAAAAGAGAATCGTCCCGCTATTTCCTTTTTGATGAAACGGGGATTTTATGCGGCTGGGAAAACGTTAAAACCGGAGAAAAAAAGGTAACACGCAAGGCTTCGGGTGAATTGGAACGCTTCGCTTTCAGCGGAATTCACACCGTAAACAGGGATATTGGGGGTTTAATGCCCCCCGGGGAAGTTTTTTCAATTGTCGATTTTTACTTATCAATTGCCCAAGAAGTTCAAATTACTTATTTTGAACAGAAAGATGCCGGTTTTATTGATTTGGGCAAAATTGCCAATCTTGATGAAGCGGCCCGCTTACTGAAATATAATAAATAAGGAGGCAATGTGGATAGAGAAGAATTACTTCAGTCTTATATAAAAGGCTACGACGAGCTTGCGGCTGTTATTCAAAAAGCCGATAAGGAAATGCTTTATTACAAACCGGCAGAAAACAAATGGAGCGCCGTTGAAGTAGTAGTACATATAACCGATACAGAGTGCAACGCAAGCGTACGATTAAGAAAAGCAATTGCCGAACCCGGCGCTAAGGCCGAACCGACCAATCAGGATGTTTGGGCTAAAGTTCTGGATTACCAGCACCATGATCTGGTAGTCTCCCTTGCCCTTTTCCAGATGCTCAGGCTTAACAACTACAAGTTATTATCTTCCATTGACGATAAATTATGGAGCAATACCATTGTACACCCAACCCGCGGTAATGTAACCGTAGAAGAACTTCTTAAAATTTACACCGAGCATATTCATACGCATATAAATCAGATTAAAAGAAATTTTGACGCATATTTAAGCAATCAACCAAACAACAAATAGGAGTGCTGTATGAAACGGTTATTACTAATTCTATCGCTTCTACTTATTCTGGCCTCAAACGGAATGGCCCAGACCTTTTCGATAGGCCCGAATGTGGGTTATACCAAAGCAAAGGATGCCGATAAAGGGACTTACCTGTTCGGCGGCGCGGCAAGACTTACTTTTCTTATGTTCGGCGTTGAAGGGACAATCCATTACAGTGAGCAGAAATACTACAACGACCAGATAAAGGTTCAGCAGTACCCTGTATCTGTTTCGGGTATGTTCTTCCCGCTTCCCTTTATATATGCCGCTGCGGGGCTGGACTGGTTTAACGCAAAAACAACTGTCAGTATTGCGGGTGTAAGCGACTCTCAGACTTCATCCGAGACCGGATATCATTTCGGCGCAGGTGTGCATCTTTCGCTTGGCGGGGTAATATTAACGGGGGACGCCAGATATTTATTCCTCGGTAAAATGAAGGTCCCTTCGGGAAGCGAAATTGACAACAGTAATCTAGTCCTATCTGTAGGTCTTTTATTCAAGTTATAATGGGATGAAAGAATTGAACCGTGAGAAAGTTTAATCCGGTTTTGAAATATAATATATAAGATTTATTTTAGCCCCTGTAATGCAGGGGCTTTTAATTAACGCCGCTCCTGCCTTACTAAACAGAATAGTTCACCGAAATAACTGATTTATATTTTTAAGAGCCGGTAGCAAAAATGATAATAGATTCTATAACAAACTGCCACAATTATTTCAGCCTCAACACCCGTTTTTCAACGGCGTTCGAATATCTTCTTTCGAATGATTTCTCAAAGTTCGAACCGGGCAGGTACCCGGTTGACGGTAACGAGATTTTCGTAATGGTATCTCAATACGGAACTAAGGGTATAGAGGAATGCAAATGGGAAGCCCACAGGAAATACATCGATATCCATCTTATGGCTATGGGCAGCGAGTATTTTGCCTATGCCAACATTGACAGGCTTAAGATTATCCAGGAATACAGTGACGAGAAAGATTTCCTCCTGCTTGAAGGGGACGGGGATTTAATTAAGCTCGACAAGGAATCCTTCATAATCGCATTTCCGCAGGATGCGCATATTCCCGGGATAGTTGACGGAGAGCCGGCAAATGTTCATAAAGTTGTGGCAAAAGTAAAAATGGGCAGTTTTTATTTGCCCACTTCATTGAGGGACCCGATTAAATAACCGATATAAGAAAGGGCTCTTATAGAGCCCTTTTATATTTAATCGCCGTTTTTAATAAGGTATCTTTTTATTTTCTGTGTAGTAGTCTTTTCGAACTCGTTTTCCCTGATGTCGAAATTCTTAATCTGTTTATACGATGCCAGCTGTTTGTTCACTTTTTCTATTTCCGAAGCAATTGTGGTTTTTATTAAATCCTCGGTTATCTGCATGTTTTCGGTTTCGGCAAGTTCAATAAATGCTTCGGCATCAACTACAATTTGAGCGGCAATAATTTCTCCCTGTTTCGGGTCCTCTTCGCCGGAAACAATACATTCAAGCACAAAGGGGCTTCGTGTAAGAACATCTTCAATCTCTTCGGGGAATACATTCTTTCCGCTTTTCGATATTATCACATTCTTTTTTCTGCCGTTAATATGCAGGAAACCGTCCCTGTCTATATACCCCACATCCCCTGTTTTAAACCACCCATCTTCAAAAGCGTCTTTAGTAAGTTTCTCATTTTTATAATAACCTAGCATAACGCTTGGCGCTTTAGCCCATACCTCACCCGAGCCGTTTTCATCGGGATTATTAATTTTAAGCTTTACATTAGGCAGAGGTTCGCCTGCCGCGTCGTGTTTGTAATTGTGAAGGCGGTTAAGTGTAAGTATTGGCGAAGTCTCTGTAAGCCCGTACCCCTGAATGAATATAAAGCCGAAGCTCTCCAACCCCCTTGCCACCATCGGGTCGGGTGCGGCCCCTCCGGCGATAAAAAGACGAATGTTTCCCCCAAACCTTTCATGCATTTCGTGGAATAATTTCTTTTTAAGGCTTTTGAATCCCACTTTAAAAGCTATATCAGTAATTCTTACAAGAGGGGGAACAATTATATTTTTAACTTTATCCTCTTTAATAGCCTTAATAATTCTCTTAAACATTTTATCGAATAGTAGCGGAACTCCCAGCAGAATAGTAGGTTTTACCTTCTGCATATCGTCAACAACGGTTTTAAGCGAACGCGCGTAATGAGCCGACGCGCCAGAATAAAGCGGGCATAACATTCCGCAGGTGCATTCGTATGTATGATGGATCGGCAGAACGGAAAGGAAGCGGTCCTCGCCCGTTATAAGTATCATGCTGACCATTGCGGTAAGGTTCGAGGCAAGGTTTTTCTGGCTTAATACAACCCCTTTAGCCCTTCCAAGGGACCCGGAAGTGAATATTATAACCGCAGGCGCCGATGGTTCAATGCGCGGCAGGTCGCTTATTTTTGCCTGATGGCTCTGCTCAATTAAATTAAGCATATAATGGAAATCTTTTTCAACTCCGGTTTTATCCATGCAGATAAAATGCTTAACCCTCTTTAGCGCGACGTGCCCTTCGGAAAGGAGCCCCGAAAATGATTCGGAAAAAATAATGGCTTCCGAATCGGACTCGTGTATAATATTGAGTATTTCGTTGCTGGTAAGGTTTTTATCGATAGGAACAACCACATAATTAAAACACATGCAGGTAAGGTAGCTTACAGCCCACTGCACCCGGTTTTCGCCTACAAGCGCAATGTGGGTACCTTCCTTTAAGCCAAGCTCTTTTAATGCCGAACCGAACTGGAGCACAAAATCGAGAAGCTGCCTGTAGGTTACTTTCTGTAACGGAGTCGGGTTTAAATCTTCCAGTGCGGTTTTAAATGAATATTTTTCTGCCGACTGAAGCACCATATCCTGAATTGATGTTATTTCAGGTACATCGTAATAAGGGACTTCCTTTTTCATATTGCCACCGACAAAAGTTCAAAAAATAATTAAATAATAATTATCCTTTCGCAATTTCAGTTAAAATATTTTTTAGAAGCTCGTAAAACTTGGCTACATCTTTAATGTTTACTTTTTCATCGGGAGAATGCGCCCCCTGAATTGTAGGCCCGAAAGCAATCATTTGGAGCCCCGGGTATTTACCGCCGAGGATACCGCATTCAAGTCCCGCGTGAATAGCCTTAACATCAGGCTGTTTGCCGTACAATTTTGAAAATACTTCAGTCGAAATTTTAAGCAGGTTCGAATCCATATCCGGCTGCCAGCCCGGGTAACCGTCGCCAATCATAATTTCCACGGCGCCCCCAAGCTCAAATACAGCTTTAACAGAATCAGTAACAAAAAACTTTGCCGATTCGATTGAACTGCGCTGGCTGGTTCCAATTTTAAGCAATCCGTTTTCGGTATTTACCGTGGCAAGGTTTGTGGATGTTTCAACCAGGCCTTCAATATCGGGGCTCATTGCAATTACGCCGTGCGGCATCGAAAGGAGCACGTTTATAATTTTCTTTGTAAATGCCTCCGAATAGGTTTCATCCCCTTTATAATCGGCCGGCACAAAATCAATCTCCATTCCGCCGTCGTTCTTTTTATATTCTTTAAGATAATCGGCGGTAAATTCCTTTATAATATTTTTTACTTTTCCTTCGTCGGATTTATTAATAAACAAAATGGTTTCGGCTTCTCTCGGAATTGCGTTCCTCTTTGAACCACCCGACAAATCGGTAATCCGGAAATCAAAATCAAAGCGTGAAAGCAGGCGCGCAATTAATTTGATTGCGTTTGCCCTGCCGGTATTAATATCAATACCCGAATGCCCCCCTTTTAGTCCGCCGAGTATGATTTTATAAGCATTAAAACCGGCATTTCTTTTTTCCGTTTCAATCCTGAAAGTCCCCATGGAATCCTGTCCGCCGCAGCAGCCCACATAATAAGCCCCGTCCTCTTCCGCATCAAGGTTGAGCAGCATTTGTCCTTTAATAAAACCGGGCTGTAAGTTGTTCGCGCCGGTCAATCCGGTTTCTTCGTCAACAGTGCATAGAAGTTCTAATGGTCCATGGTTAAACGATGCGTCATCGGCAGTTGCAAGGGCGGCGGCCACACCGATACCGTTATCGGCGCCAAGTGTAGTGCCTTCGGCGGTAATCCACTCCCCTTCTTTCAATAATTTAATCGGGTCGTTTTCAAAATCGTGGGTTGTATTTTTATTTTTTTCGCATACCATATCAACATGCCCCTGAAGGACAACCACAGGAGCTTTTTCATAACCGGCTGTGGCAGGCACTTTAATTACTATATTGCCCACTTCATCCTCATTAAATTCAAGCTTCCTTTCCGAAGCGAATTTCCTGAGATATTCCCTAACTTTAATTTCCTGTTTCGAGGGGCGCGGAGCCTGGCTGATTTCATAAAAACGCTGCCAGACTAATTCCGGCTTCAATCCTTCAATAGCTTTTGTCGACATAGCAATTTCTCCTTAAAATTAATTGTGTCGGATATTTAGAATATCCCCATCCTTTACAATATATTCTTTTCCTTCAAGCCTCCAGGTGCCTGCTTCCTTGCATTTTGCAAAGGAACCATGTTTCATAAAATCATCGTAATGGACTACTTCAGCACGTATGAATTTATTAAAGAAATCGGTATGAATAACCCCTGCGGCCTGCTGTGCGGTATAATTCTTTTTAATTGTCCATGCC
>DAHYUM010000169.1 GCA_027398005.1 bacterium | reverse complement strand
TAAATTATATTTATGGCCGTATTCGAGCCATGGTTAATTCCGCTAATTACAATATCGGGAGGGGTAGGCATAATGTTTCTAATTCCCATTTTTATGCAGTCGGCAGGGGTGCCGTCCACCGAATAGCCGAATAATTCCCCGTCGATATAGTGTTCTTTAACGCGCAGAGGGTATTTCATTGTAATGGCATGCCCAACGGCGCTTTGCTCTGTCTTTGGGGCTACAACAGTAACCTCTCCAATCTCTTTCATAGCCTTGGCTAATGCAAAAATACCGCGGGAATCAATACCGTCGTCGTTCGAAATCAATATTTTCATTTCTACCCTAATTTTAATTTTTCATTTAAAAATATATCCGTAAAGCAGGTTATAAACAAGAAACAGCACAATAACTGCATACTGCATTGTAATAACCGGCGGCAATCCAAAATAAATTATTGTTCAGGCTGGGTCTCTTCTGTCTCTTCCCCGGTATATATCCTGAAATTATTATTGTTGAGGTTCAATTTAATCTTCTCCCACTGTGCCGCGGTTCTATACTGCGGATTGAGGATGAGCCCCTCTTTATCTTCGCGGAATGCCCTGTAGTGTAGTTTTGCAAGATATTCCATATCGGTTCTGTTGCCCGAAAGGAAAAGCACCGTAGCCGATGCTACAAGAAGTACCAGAGCCATTTCGAAATATGTACCGGTTATAAAAAGAGGTACCGAGCCGGCGGCAAATAGAAGTGCCACAAGAAAATATTTAATCTTCCTTTTGCCTGCGCAGCTGCCGCACATACGGCATGTAACTGTTGTAAGTTTTCTTATTACATTTATTTCCCTTGCTTTGCCGTTTTCAACAACATAGTCGGTATATTCCGAAGTGCAGACAAAATCTTCTGTAATGCATTCGGTTTCTTTACCGCATTTATCGCAAATGCCTTTCTGCTTCATTTATTTATCCGTTAGTAAAATTCTTAATTAAATTATTTATAGTTTGTCAGGGTTAATAACAACGTGTTTAATTGTTTCCCTTTTATAAGTATAGGTAATATGCACCAGCCCGTCGCTTGTTTGTATAACTGCGGGATACGAATATTCCCCCGGCGCGTCTTCAAGAGTAAGAACTTCTTTCCAATTAATGCCGTCTGAAGAGAGCGCAACGTTAAGTGGTGTCCTGTCGCCTCCCCATCTTCCTTCAACCATTCCAGTATTATTATAAACCAGCAGCTGCCTGCCGTCTTTTAAGGTAACGGCGTCTATGCCCGAATTAGGATTGGGGAGTGGAGTTGGCGAAAGCCTCGTCCATGTCTTTCCGTTATTCATAGACCATGACTGGACAATAACCCCCTCTTTAGAACGGCACAATACCTGTAGCACATTATTGGGATGAATAAGAATTGAAGGCTGAATAGCGGAATAGTCTCTTCCGTCATTTATAGGGGGAGTTCTTTTCCAGGTTATTCCCAGGTCCGGGGTCATTTCAAAATGTACCCGCCACCCCTCATTTTCGGTGCTTGAAGGGGCTAGAATGGTTCCATCCTTTAATTGTACCGGTTTATTCTTAATAGGTCCCAGAATCGAATCGGGAAGCGCGCTCGAGGGGGTCCAGGTATGCCCGTCGTCGTAAGATACCATCATTCTTCCTTTCCAGGTCTGCGGATCGGGGCCAATTTTATAGAAAAGCATCAGGGGCCCGTTTGCCGGATGGAAGAGAACCGGGTTCCAGCAGGGGAATCGGGTACCATCTTTCTGGATGCCGTTTGCAACCTCAACCGGAGCGCTCCAGGTGCCGTTTTCGTATAGCGAAAGCCATATCCCAACGTCGGGGTTCTTTTCCTCGGTTCCCCCGAACCAGGAAGCCGCAAGCCCTTTTCCTGTTTCAGCTATTGTTGAAGCGTGGCACTGAGGTGTGGGTCTGTTGCCGGCGGGGTATATAAATTCCGATTTTATTATGCATTCCGCCGAATTGCCTTTTGCCTGTCCGTGAACAGAAAGCGCGGCGATTAATAGTAAGTTTATTGCTAATAATGATTTTCTCATTGCGTTAAATTAAGCCGGATTAAAATTAATGCCAGTAGTTAATTAAATTACCATAGCCTGTATGCAAATCTATGGTTTTATCCCCTTAATTGCATAAAGAGTTTAAGCAGAAATGGGGGTGCTTGTTAAGTAAAAAAGCGCTACATTAATGAGTGATATGCTGTTTCTTGCCGGAATAAAAATAGATTAATAACATGCCGCGGATTTTATAATATTTTATGGAGGTAATATGCCTTTGGAAAACCTTTCCATTAAGGAAATAGTAAGAAAAGTAAAATCGGAACTGGTGCAGGCAGAGCGTGAGATGGTCGAAAATGATGAACAGCCCCTTTTCAGGGTGAAAAAATTAAGCGTTGAACTTAATTTTATTGTGGATGAATCGAAAGAGACCGGGGGAGGGCTCGATTTGAAAATTGTAGCCGCCGACGCCAGGAAGAATTACCACGAAGGGGAAGTACAGAAAATTACTCTCGAATGGGAGAGCCTTTCCCCCTCACTTCCCTTTAAAATTGACAATAAGGGGAAATATCTATTAAAGGATATAAAATACGACCCCTCAACCGGAAGTCTTCTCGGTTTGCCCGGCTCAACATTCCTCCGCCCCGATAATTCCGGCAGATTTAAAATGACCGGTGCAGGTAAAGCAAAAAAGATTACTCTTAAAAAATAAATGAAAAAGGGCGCACTTGATTAAAGGCGCCCTTTTGAATGTAATTCTTTATATGCATCCTATTAACGGGAAGATTTCTTTTCCATTATCTCGTTATATCCTTTATCGCCGTAGGGCTGAAGTTTTTCTTTCCACAATTCTTCCAGCGTAATAAGTTCTTCCTTATAATTAATGCCCGGCTCATCTTTAGGCTTAAGAATGTCAATTATCTCGAAAACAATTTTATCAGCTCCAAAGGCGCGGTAATCATCCTGAAGGGCTTTTATCTCCTCCCCTCCGTTTTCGAGCGCGAACTTGTGCCGGTTAATTCTTCCGTTTACGTTAAGGTGGCTGCCTATAAAAATTTTGCCGTTAACAAGATTTGTTATTTTATAAACTCCCATAGGGGGAGGGTTCTGCAGGTATTGTTTTTTTATAGCGTTCTTATCAATCATTTTATTTCCGTTGTTAGACTTCAATTTATATATGCCTTTATTCCGTTCCATAATGCCTTCTTCAATCATAAGGCGGCGTATTGTACAGTGATCTTCGTAAACCGTGTTAATAAGCGCATCGGCCTCTTTTTCGGTATAGCTTCTGCCGGCAATAAAACGGGAGGCTATCTCATCCAGAATTATAAGTTTTTTCTTATGCTGAACAGGCAGCGCGGTTAATTTCCCTTTCTTAATGAAAGTCCTTAGCACTTTATCCCGGTAATCCTTAATCCTTTTATCCTGAATTGATTTTTCGGAATTTTCAAACGAGATAAAATCCTTAAGGGTAAGCCGGAATAAATCATCGTTAATTGAAAATATGGTATAGTACTGCTCCTTGTTCTTTTTTACAAGCCCGACGCTTTCAAGTTTTTTAAGGTGAAAAGAGACTGTTGAAACGGCCTTGTTAAGCCGGTGGGCAAGTTCTTCAACATACTGCGGTTTTTCAATTAATGCTTTAACCGCCTGCAGTCTCGATTCATCCCCCAGGGCTTTCATTATTTCTATGCTTCTGCTTATTTCCATGATGTTTAATTTAATTCGATAAATATCGAAACAAATATAGGAGTAAAAAGGAGTGAAGTCAAGCCTTGCGGCAGAGAGAATTTAAATAGGTTAAATGGGCAAAAAAAAGGCCGCTTAAAAAGCGGCCCGGTAAAAAATTTATTCAATCGGTTTGGGGGCGTTTTTCTTTAAGTAGGTGAATAAGGTGTTATAATCATCATCATTAATATTCGGGGCGCCTGTTTTAAGTATTTTCATGAAGGCGTTAATTTCTTCAAGGCTTCCCGGGTAGCCGATGTTAGAATCTTTGGGCATAACGTTTGAAGTTGCAAGGGTTTTCCCTTCTGCATTAATAAAAGCGTAGAAAGGAATTCCTGCTGTTGCGCCCCCCAGTTTATCCATAAGAGCTTTGCCGTCAGGATTTTCGTACTGGGCTATTTTCTCCCCTCTTTCAAGCACATCAAGGTAGGTAATAACAAAGTATTTTTCGAATATAGGTTTCAATTCCTGGCTGTCCATTGCTTTTTCAAGTCTCTTGCACCAGCTGCACCAGGTAGCGTGGAAAATAAGGAATACATTTTTGCCTGTTTCTTTCGAAGCGGCATAGGCGTTATTCATTACTTTGCCGGCGGGCAATGGTTTTTCTGTTTGCGCCGCTATTGTACCGGCGAGGAATATTGTTACGATTCCTAATAATAGTGCTTTTTTTAACATTGCTTTTACCTCTGTTTTTATTGTTGACATTTTTAATGATGCAAGCTAACGAGAGAATGAGATTATTTCAAGGAAATTATTGAATGGTGTTAGTAATATTTAATTTTTAAGCAACCTGTGCTTAGCGCAATTTATTCTGCAATAATCTTTAAAAGGGGGGCCGGAATGATTTTAATATCCGGCCGCGGGAAGGAAATACTTTGCTATTATATCGAGTGCTTTATGAGTTGTTGCCGTTGCCTGCCCCGAATCTACATTCCCGTTTGAACAGAAGGCTATTACCATATTATGGTCGGGACTGCAGAAGACCAATTGGCCGCCGTACCCGATAGCGGAATAAACTTTATGTCCGTTCATTTCGCCGGTCCACCACATATATCCGTAGCCTAAGTTTTTAAGGGCTCCCATTTCCTCATTCTGCCATCCCATCCGGTCGGTAACCGATTGATTTACCCAGCTTTCCGATACTATCTGTTTGCCGTTAAGCTTGCCTTTATTCAGGTAGAGCAAACCAAGAACTGCCATATTTTTGGCTGTAAATTCCATTGTGCTTCCCCCAAGCGGTATTCCATCGGGATTATAGAACCATCCCTGAATTGAAATATTAAGGGGATCTAAATAATTAGTCCTTGCAAACTGGTATGTATTAATTCCTGCGGCTTTGGTTAAAAGAGCCGAAAGGAGGTAAGCGCCCGAATCGGAATAGCGGTAATAGGTGCCCGGATCGTGGTCCAGAGGAAACGATAGCATAAACTGGAGCCAGTTGTTTATTGGCATTGTCGGGAATGTTACCGCGTCGTCTTTAAGACCGCTGGTCATTGTTAATAGATCCCTTACGGTTATATCATTTATTCTTTGGTCGGGCAGCGCGTTTTTAATCTCGGGGAAGAAAGAAGTAAGCTTGCTATCCAATGTTATTATTCCCTTGTCAATTGCAATTCCGGTAAACAGGGAAAGATAGCTTTTGGTTACCGATTTTACATCGTACACCGTAGAAGTACCGGTGCCGTTATAATAAGCCGAGGCGGCAATTTTGGAATTTTTTATTACAAGAACCGAGTTTATTTCCCCGGCGGCCGCGGCATCGCTCAGGCCGGCATAGATTAATGAATCCTTAAGCCCCACCTGCGACGGGGTTGTATATTCCCATTGGAACTCTGCAATGTCATACGGGGGATCGACTATATGTTCTACAGTGCAGGAAGAAATACCGATTATGAATATTACCGATATAATTAAAAGTGTATAATTTTTTAACATAGCCCAAAGTGCATTTTTTTATTAATTAAATCTCGTGTAAAAGGGGGGTATTTTCAAGTGCAAAAAAGAATGCACTATACCAGACCCACTCAACGCAGCCCCAGGCGGCGGCTTATTCGTGTGCCGGCAGTAAGGAAAATAATTTCAACCTAATATCAAGTACTATTTTTTGCCTTGTTTCTTGGTAAATACTTTAGTAAAGTGTTTTTGGAAAATACAATAAAATAT
>DAHYUM010000168.1 GCA_027398005.1 bacterium | reverse complement strand
GAACCAGTCGATAATATGCTTATTGCGGCCGAGCTTGGAAGGGAAAAAATAAAAATAGGTTTCGGGTACGGCAACAGCCTTGCAATTTCGGGGGAAGGGCCTCTTATGGACCTTCTAAGATTCGATTTCAGGTACGGGGTTTTAAGCCTTACCTCCATTCACGCTTCAACCGTTGGAGAGTACGACCCGGTGCGCAGCGACCAGTATACTAAATACATCGCTTCGAATATAATTAAGCTCTCACTGCCCAGCCTGTTCGACCTTTCAATCGGGGAATCGATTGTCTATTCGGGGCGCGGACTTGAATGGGCCTATATTAATCCATTCCTTTTTTATAAATATGCCGAGATGTCTTTGCAGGACAGGGATAACGGTACGGTGTATTTAGGTTTCCAGAGCCATTTTATAAAGGATTTTGAAATTCAGGGCACATTCTTTCTGGATGAGGATATACTTTCAAACCTGCAGGATCTGCAGTTGTTCTCCAACAAGACCGGCTATCAGCTTGGATTTTTCTGGTACGAGCCCCTTAAGATAAGCGACCTTTCGATTGTGTGCGAATATACAAGGATAAGGCCTTACGTCTATACGCACGATAATTACAAAAATACATTTACCGCTTTCGGGGCAATTCTAGGGCACCGGATAGGCCCCAACTCCGATGAAATTCTTGCCAGGGCCACTTATAATCTTACGGATAGAATAAGATTAAATGCCGAATACCGGCATACGAGGAGCGGAAAGAATATTTACGATTCGAACGGAAATCTGGTTAAGAACGTGGGGGGGAATGTGTTCCAGCCATACAGATATAATATTGACGATACTCACCCGGCTTTTCTTGACGGCATAAGATATGATTACGATTTTATTACCGCCGGAATACGTTATGAACCGTGGCGCAAAATATTTCTCGATTTTAATTACACCTACGACGGAGCGAGAAACCGCACCGCCGGAGGCGAAAACGATTTAAGCTATCTTGTTCTTAAACTTACTATGGAATATTAATAATATTTATATCCCGGACTTGAATCAGGCTTCGTTAAGCCATTGAAGAATCTGCTCGTCCTTGGGAATTATTCCGTAGCTTTTAACTTTCTCGTTTATTACAAGTGCGGGAGTCATCATAATCTTGTACTGCATCATATCCTGAAAATCGGTTACTTTAATTATCTCGGCCTGAATATTGTTGTTTGCTACAACCTCCCTTACTTTCGCCTCAAGCTTATTGCATTTAGCGCATCCCGAACCTAATACTTTAATAATCATGTAATCTCCGTTAGTATATTAAATTAAAAATGTATCCGACAATTATAATGCCTGCGGCAACAACGCCGACAAAAATTAATATCAGCTGTATTTTAAGCACTTTCTTTAGAATAACGGCTTCGGGGAATGAAAGCCCGATAACGCTCATCATAAATGCGAGTACAGTGCCCAGCGATGCCCCTTTTTCGATTAACACCGAAACAATAGGAATAACCCCGGCAGCATTGGAATATAATGGCACGCCCAATAATACCGCAGCCGGTACAGACCACCATGCGCTTTTGCCCATTAGCCCCGCCATAAAATTCTCCGGCACATAGCCGTGTATTCCTGCGCCGACCGCAATTCCGAGCAGTATATAGACCCACACTTTGGAAACAATGTCTTTAACGGCCGTAATGCCGTATTCAACTCTCTGCTCGAACGAGAGTTCAATCTCTCCGAATGAGCTATCCCCCGATTTAATTTCGTAAACCCAGGGCTCAACATATTTTTCAAGTTTAAGCCGGCCTATTACGTACCCTGCCGAAATTGCTATTATTAGTCCGGTAACAATATATAACAGCGCAGTCTGCCAGCCGAACAGGCCGAGCAGAAGCACAAGGGCTACTTCGTTAATCATAGGCGCCGAAATAAGGAATGAGAATGTAACTCCGAGCGGAACCCCTCCTTCAACGAATCCGAGAAATAACGGAATTGCAGAGCAGGAGCAGAAGGGGGTTACAATGCCAAGAAGCCCTGCCATTACATTGCCGGTAAAAAGTTTTTTGCCTCCCAGTAGCCTTCTTGTTTTATCGGGGGAGAAATAGCTTCTTACAATACCCACAACAAAGACTATAAGTGTTAACAGAAGAAGCACTTTAGGAGCCTCGAAAATAAAAAAGCTTACTGCCCCCGCAAGCCGGCCCCCCGTGCCAAGCCCCGGTATAAGTGCTATAATATATTCGGTAAGCGGCTGTAGGCTTAAATAAAGAAGAAGCCACAAAGGGAGAAGAACAAAAAATATGAAATAAACTTTTTTCCCATTAATAATAGAATTCATATTATATCCGTATTTGCCCCGTCAGGGGGTATATAATCCTTTTTAAGCGTTAGCGAAATATTTTTTTTGAAACTTAAGGGATAAATTAACAAGCGAAATTAAGACCGGCACTTCAACCAGCGGACCGATTACGGCCGCGAATGCCTCGCCGCTGTTAATGCCGAAAACAGCTATTGCCACCGCAATGGCAAGTTCAAAATTGTTGCTTGCCGCTGTTAGTGAAAGGGTTGCTGTCTTTGAATAATCGGCCCCTGCTTTTTTGCCAAGGTAAAATGAAACGAGGAACATTGCAATGAAATAAATAATAAGGGGTATTGCAATCCTTAATACATCAAGCGGAATCTTTACAATATATTCCCCTTTGAGCGAGAACATTACAAAGATGGTAAACAGCAATGCTATTAATGTAATGGGTGAAATTTTGGGAATGAATTTTGCTTGATACCACTCTTTGTCTTTCAATCTAATAAGGGTAAAGCGCGTAATTATGCCTGCCAAAAAAGGTATGCCCAGATAGATGAAAACGCTTCCGGCAATCTGGCCGATTGTAATATTCACCGTAAAGGTCTGCATCCCTAGCCATTTGGGGAACAATGTAAGGAATACGTATGCATAAAGGGAGAAAAACAGCACCTGAAAAATTGAGTTGAAAGCTACAAGCCCCGCGGCATATTCAGTATCCCCTTTGGCTAGCTCATTCCATACAATTACCATTGCTATACAGCGGGCAAGGCCTATCATTATAAGTCCCGCCATATATTCCGGGTAATCGGGCAGGAATAGAATGGCGAGCAGGAACATAAGAACGGGGCCTACAACCCAGTTCTGCACAAGTGAAAGTGAAAGGACTTTAAAATTTTTAAATACATCCCCCAGCTCTTCATATTTAACTTTTGCAAGGGGAGGGTACATCATCAATATCAGTCCGATTGCAATGGGTATATTCGTTGTTCCGCTTTGGAAAGAATTCCAGAAGCCGACAATTCCGGGAAAAAAGTAGCCGGCAAATACCCCAACAAACATTGCCAGAAAAATCCACAATGTTAAATACCTGTCAAGAAATGAAAGTTTTTTCGATAATGTGCTCATTTTTATCTATCCCCCGGTTTATCATTCATTTGCATTTTACGCTAACCTTATTAATCGGCCGTAACTTGTTCTTTATAAAAGGAGGTAAAAGATTCCTTTATTTCATCCCTTACGCGGCGGTAAACTTTCATAATCTCTTCATCGGTGCCGGCCGCGTCGGCAGGATCGTCGAAACCGATGTGAAGACGTTTCTTTACACTCCCCGTAAAAACGGGGCATGTCTCTTTGGCATTATCGCAGACAGTAATTACGTAATCGAATGGCAATGATACGTATTTATCTACGTGTTCCGGTATTCCCGTACTTATATCGATGCCTATTTCCTTCATAGCGCGCACCGCAAAAGGATTAACCCTTTCAGCCGGATGAGTGCCGGCGGAAAAAACTTCAAGTCCCCCATCAAGCCATTTAAGAATTCCCTCAGCCATCTGGCTGCGGCATGAATTGCCCGTGCAGAGTATTAAAATCCTTTTTTTCATATCAATTCGCTTTCTGCCGAAGTGAAAACCGGAACATCAACTGCATAAAATTTTGCGGTCGGCGGCTTCAATTTTCTTCCTGTCGGCTTTTATAGTTTTATCGTCAATAAGCCATTTTTTAATTAAAGGCATTAGTTCATTTACATAAACACTTGCCGACGCGGCAGTGAGTGCATAATTAACCCATTTGCCGTCTTTATCGTCAATTACAAGCCCGGCCTCCTTAAGAATTGAAAGATGCTGCGAGGCGGTTGAATTGGCAACGCTTAGAATAAAGCTGATTTCGCATAGGCAGAGTGCCCTGCTTTCGAGCATCTTAAGAATGCGGATTCGGTTCGGGTCTGAAAGCGCTTTAAAAACTTTTGTTAGATCTTCCATTATCTCATTTCGTTATTTACCGAAATGTAGTAAGGATTAATTTAAATTACAAGATATTTAAGCTTATGACGTATATTAAAGCGGTTAAATTAATAGAGGTATGCGCATGAGGGTAAAATTAAAGGTGTGCTGTATTAAATCGAATGCCGAGGCGGATACGGCTATAGCGGCGGGGGCTTCGGCAATTGGACTGGTGGGCAGAATGCCCAGCGGGCCGGGGCCAATAGATGATTCCCTTATATATTCAATTGCGCAATATACCGGGCAAAAAGCCGATACTTTCCTTCTAACAAGCGAAACGGGGGGAAAAGGGGTGGTTGAGCATTATAAAAGAACCCGTACCGGAACAATACAGATTGTAGATGAAATTGCACCGGAGGATTATAATTATATAAGAAAGGAAATTCCGGATGTAAAACTGGTTCAGGTAATACACGTTATTGATGAGCATTCTGTTGAACAGGCGCTCCGCTTTGCAGGTTATGCCGATTATTTATTATTGGATAGCGGCAACCCGAATCTGGAAGTAAAAGAACTTGGCGGAACGGGCAGAACCCACAATTGGAATATAAGCAGGAAAATTGTAGAGCAGGTTAATGTGCCTGTTTTTCTTGCGGGCGGTTTAAATTACCTGAACGTTAAGGAAGCCGTTGATAGGGTAATGCCGTACGGAATAGATGTATGCAGCGGAGTAAGAACCGGAGGCAGCCTTGATGTAGGAAAACTGGAGCGGTTTGTAAGGGAGCTTGAATAAAAAAGAACCCGGCGTTTACCGGGTCCCTTTTAATAAGAATTAAAAATTATTGAAGTTTTTTATCCACTACCAGGCGGTGATTAAGATTGGCGGCGCGGATTGCAATGTTAGCCGAGAGCTTGATTACCTTAAGCATTTTATCGAAGTTGATTTTTTCGATATCGTCTGTCGGTTTGTGGTAATCAGCAGTCATATCGTCAAAGAAGAAAACGATTGGAATTCCCTTCAAAGCAAAATTGTAATGGTCGCTTCTGTAGAAAAATCTCTGTCTGTCATTCGGATCGTCATATTTATAATTGAGTCCGAATTTAACTGTCTTAGAGTTTACATCCCTTATTAAATTATAATATTCGGTGCTTAATTTGTTCGAGCCGATTACATATATTGAATCGGGGTTTTCCCTTGCGTCCATATCTATATTTATATCGGCAACTGTATTCGGGATATAGGAACTGTTGTTTGCCGCATAAGCAGAACCCCATAATCCTTTTTCCTCACCTGTGTTAAAGAGGGCTATAATGGAGCGTTTATTTTTTTTGTTCTGATTTAGTATGCGGGCAGTTTCAAGAACCGAAACTGTACCCGAGCCGTCGTCATCGGCGCCGTTATTTACTACACCGTTTGTAATTCCTATATGGTCGAAATGGGCGCTTAATAAAACATACTGGTCTTTAAGTTTCGGGTCGTTGCCTTCAATTATCCCCACTACATTCATGGCGCTTTTTGTGTTTTTGTTTTCGGTAAGGTCAAAGGTAATGTTCTTTTTCAATTCGAATGGCTTGAAACCGGTTTTTTTATCTAGCCCTTCGGATATCTGATCGAACGAGAGCTGTTCGCCTGCAAATATTTTTCTGGCGCAATCCTCGCTTAGTACAATTGAAGGTATCATCTTGGCGCC
>DAHYUM010000167.1 GCA_027398005.1 bacterium | reverse complement strand
AGCGTCTTCCTCTTCAAGATCGTAATAGCATTCATAAATTGTCTTATCCCCTTCTCTTTTTTCCGAAATTATATCGTACAGCCTGCCTTCAAAAATAAACTCGCTCCGGTTTACAAAAACCAGGCCTTTGCTTTCGCCATCCCGCACTTCTATTATGCTGTTAACCTTACCTTTTAATTCGTCTGCCGACCTGAATTTTAATATACCCATTGCAAACTGGTAAAAGAACAGATAGAGCAGAATATTGCCTAAAATTACTGCCGTTATTTTAAAGGGGATTTTCTTTTTCAATTCAGCTGTTTTTTTTACGTGACAAGGTTAGCCAATAAAATAAAAACATACAAATTTCAGGATGTGATGATTCAAAAAAAATAGGCGGGTATAAAGCCCGCCTTAAAATATAAACGCATTAAATCCTTTAAATTCTATTTAATTTAATCCCCAGCCATCTTTCCATTGTAGAATAGAATAATTCCTTCTGTTCATCCGAAAGATTCTTTATGCGCGAGCCATGATAGCCCCCTTTGTTTACAAGCTTGATTGCATCGGTTCTTCCTATCAGCTGAACAGCCGTTGAAGACCAGGTATCGAGCTCGCCGTAAATGTATACAATGTTGTTTCCTTCGTATTGAAGGAAATGGTATACCTTCTGCAGAGTTTCTGGGTTGTAAACAATCTTCGCCCCTTTTGGCGCGAGTATAAGGTTGGAAGGATTTTTAACCGCTTTCATATACGGCTTGAAATCGGTTATGTCGTAATTGTAATAGCCTATTTCGGTAAATGCCTGATAGATGAAAGGCTCAAACTGTTTAATTCCCGCGTCGGAATAGTAGTAAATTGCGTTAGTCCTGTTAAGATGGTCAACCATCTGTTTTGCAGGCGCGTCCGGTGCCGGAATATCGGCGCATCTTACCGCTCCGTACTGCCAGAACGCGAATTCATATTCAAGAATTGCATACTCGTATGCGGTCTCAATTCCCATTGAAAAGACCATCTTTCTCTTGTCCGTCATTTCCTTTATGTATGGAAGAAGTTCGTCTTCCCTTTTGAATAAGGCAATCTGATATTCCCTGATCTTTCTGCGGCATTCTTCATCACCAGCGTTCTTAAGGAACGCGTAAATGCGGGGATCTTCCTGCGCTAGATTAATAGGTGCTACATAAGGTACGCTCGCGTCTACGTCATTCGGGTAAAATGTTTTGTAGAATAGGGTAGTCTGCCCCCCTTTGCTTGTGCCCGAGCTAACCCATTTGCCTTTATAAATTTTCTTAAGCGCTGTAACAATGCGGTGCATATCGTCTGCGGCATTCTTAATGGTAAGGTATTTCCATTTCATTTCCTTGGGCACCGAACGTCCGAAATAACGGTGTTCAACAACAACCTCGTTGCTGCCTAAAATTCTTGTAAGCTCGTTAAGGCCTGCCCTGTTTGCCGCATATCCTTCGGTTTCAAGTTCAACAGGAGCGGAGTAATCTTTATGCAGAATGAAAAAGCGCTGGCGGAATTTCTCCCCTTTCGGTTTTGAATGGTCGAGAGGCTGTTCGAACATAATTTCGTAGCCTTCCTTAAAAAATGTGGTGTCGAAACGCGTTGCCTTAACCTCAACAACTCCGGGCAGGGCTTTAATTTTTTTATATAACTCGGTTTCGGGCTTGTTCTGCGCCGCAACCGGAGCTAAGATAAACGAAACAATAAAAAGGAACAGGTACAATATTCTTTTGTAATTCATTTTCAATCTCCGGCAGTTAGTCAATAATAAAATATTTTACTCCCTTCTCGGTATAGGTGGAATGCCCGTTTTCTTCAACATCGCTCAAGAAAAGGGATTCCCCCGCGCCGATATTAAACTTCATTCCGTTCTCAAATTCCACTTCCATCGAGCCTTCAATAATATAAATAATATGCCCTTTTTTGCAGAAGTGGTCGGCCCGGTAGCCCGGCAGTTTTTCAATTATCCTTATCCTTACATCATTAAAATTCTTCGTCCGCCAGAAAGCCTTAGAGGTAATTCCTTTTACCTCTTTGGCTTCAAGCTTCTTCCAGTCAATAAGTTCAAAAGGCACATCGTTCAGTTTCATAACCTACCCCTTATTTTGTTTCGCCGCCCGGTTTAAGGTTAGTAAGCAGGTAATTTGTCATTGTATGGTATAAATGCATTGTAGTTCCCTGCCCTTCGTAAATACCGTGCGAACGGTTCGGATAAATCATCAACGAGAATAACTTGTTATTTTTTACAAGCTCATTAATTAATCTTTCGGTACCCTGAAAATGCACATTGTCATCGCCGGTTCCGTGAATAACCATTAATTTCCCCTTAAGGTTCTTTGCAAAGTTAATAGCCGAACCTTCGGTGTATCCGTACGAATTTGTGCCCGGAAGCCCCATGTAGCGCTCCTGATAAATTGTATCGTACAAATGTTCGTCGGGCACCGGAGCAACCGAAATACCGGTTGAATAAATATCGGGGTAGCGGAACATCATATTAAGCGTCATAGAACCGCCGCCGCTCCATCCCCAAATGCCAATTCTTGCAGGGTCAACAAAATCCCATTTGCAAATCTGTTCAGCCGCCGCCGCCTGGTCTTTGGATGCGAGAATGCCAATCTGGCCGTAAATGCTCTTTCTCCATTCCCTTCCTTTCGGAGCCGGAGTGCCCCGGTTATCGATGCTCATTATGATATATCCCTGCTGGGTAAGGAAATAGTGCCACATAGAAACACCCCAGGAATCGTTAACCGTAGTGCTTGCCGGTTCGCCGTAAACATTAAACAGCACCGGATATTTCTTTGCCGGGTCGAAATTATAAGGCTTAACCATATAACCGTCAAGGTAAACCCCCTTTTCAACTTCAACCTTAAAAAATTCAGCCGGTTTAATTTTCAGTTCGGCAAGTTTGGCCTTAAGAGCGGCGTTGTCTTCAAACAGGCGCACCTGCTTATGGTCCGGAAGCGAAACTAGCTCATACATCGGCGGCGTATTAATATTCGAGAAAGTATGCACCGCCCATTTATAATTGGGCGATATTGAATAGCGGTGTGTGCCGCTTTCACCGGCAGGTGTAATTCTTTCAAGCTTTCCGCTTCCGTTAAGAGGAACGCGGAACAGATAGCGCTGAATTGCGCTTTCGGGGGATGCAATGAAATAAACATAACCTCCTTTATCGTCAATTGCCTGCACGCTAATTACGTCGTAATTGCCGGGGGTTATATTCTTAACGCTCGCTCCGTCGCGGGATATTATATAAACATTTCTCCAACCGTCTTTTTCGCTTACATAAGTGAACGCCTTGCCGTTATCCAGCCATAGAACGTCGTCGCATACTTCCACCCATGCTTTGTCCCTGTCGGTATAAACGGTTTTAACATTTCCGTTACCCGCGTTGCAAAGCATTAATTCGTTGGTATTCTGCAGTCTGTTAAGATGCTGAATAAGGAGTTCCGAAGAGGAAGCGGCCCAGTCCATGCGGGCAATATAATTATTGCGGGGATCCCCCGGCACTTTCATCCAAGTGGTTTTTGCACTGCTAATATCAACCACACCTACTTTGCAGGCTGAATTTGTTGTGCCTGCCTTAGGGTACTGGATAGGAATTACTTTTGAATAGAGCGAATCGGTATCGTTAATGAGATAGAAAATTCCCACGCCCGAGGCATCGAGCTGCCAGTAAGCTATTTTCTTGCTGTCGGGGCTCCATCTGAAACCGTTTCTTAAATCCAATTCCTCTTCGTACACCCAGTCGAATGTTCCATTAATAATAGTCTTCGAGCCGTCTTTTGTAAGCTGTTTAATTTTATGGGTTTTAAGGTCTTCTATATAGAGGTTGTTCTGCGATACATAAGCCGCCATCTTCTTATCGGGGGATATTGTTGCGAACATAAGGGATGATGGCTTAAGGTTTTTGCCAAGCTGAACGAGTTCCCAGTTCTTAAGGTTAAGAAGCCAGTAATCGCCCCTCGTGTTCTGCCTCCATACTCTCTTTGAATTGTTGTAAATAAGCATCATCGTTTTATCGGGGGTAATCTGGAAACTTTCCATTTCAATCGGTTCGATGCCCCCTTTAGGCACAAATTTTTCGGCAGGCACAAGAATCTGTTTTTCGCCTGTCTTCGCATCGTAGCTAACTATATCAGCTCCCCCTTTAAGTGTTGCAGAGCGTTCAACTTTAACGTAGCTGTCGCCGTCTCCGGTCCATATGATCTGCCCGATGCCTCGCGGACTGTAATCGCGGCTGGCAAAAACCTTTTCAAGCGTAAGAAACCCGTTTTCCTGCGCGAAAGCGCATGAATAAACGAGTATGAAAACAATAAATAAACGAGTGAATCTTTTCATTATAGTTCTCCCGAATGATATATTAAACATTTAATTTCGATTTAAAATAATTAAGAGTAATTTCGAGCCCTTTGCTTCTCGAAATTTTTGGTTCCCAATTTAAAATTGATTTTGCCTTGGTAATATCGGGCTGTCTTACTTTAGGATCGTCTTCGGGCAATTCGGTAAAGATAATCCTGCTCTTAGAGCCGGTAAGTTTAACTACCTCTTTTGCAAATTCTTCTATTGTAATTTCTTCAGGGTTGCCGATATTGACCGGCTCAACTTCGTTCGACATAAGAAGCCTAAAAATGCCATCTATCAAATCGCTTACAAAGCAGAAGCTTCTTGTCTGTTTCCCGTCACCGAAAACAGTAATATCCTCCCCTTTAAGAGCCTGTCCGAAAAATGCGGGCAAAGCCCTTCCGTCGTTCAAACGCATGCGTGGACCGTAAGTATTAAATATCCTCACAATTCTCGTTTCAACACAGTGGTACCTGTTATAAGCCATTGTAATAGCTTCGGCAAAGCGCTTTGCTTCGTCATATACGCCGCGCGGGCCTATGGGGTTAACATTCCCCCAGTAATCCTCCTTCTGCGGATGGACCACCGGGTCGCCGTAAACTTCGGAAGTGGATGCAAGCAGGAACCGCGCGTTCTTTTCCTTGGCAAGCCCCAAAGCCTTATGTGTGCCAAGCGAGCCTACCTTTAAGGTCTGTATGGGAAATTTGAGGTAATCAATAGGGCTTGCAGGGGAAGCGAAATGAAGTATATAATCCACATTGCCCGGCACGTGAATAAAATTTGTAACATCGTGCTTTATGAAGAGGAAATTTTCGTTCCCCATCAGATGTTCAATATTTTCAATATTTCCGGTTAGCAGGTTATCAATACAGATTACTTTAATCCCTTCGGCAATAAGCTTATCGCACAGGTGCGAACCAAGGAACCCTGCCCCTCCGGTTACTACAGCGGTTTTTTTCATAAAACACCTTTATACTTTTAAATTAATATTTCTTGTTGCCAGCAGACTGCCTATCAATCCGAACGATATACCGAGAATAAGGATGACGAAATTGAACATAATAAGCCAGTCGGTAATTTTAAAATCTTCGTAAATACGCCTTATAAGGTTAAGCGTAATCATATACAGCCCCATGCAGAGCAGCGAGGCTATAATACCCACAAATATTCCGTAGAGTATAAGGGGGAATTTTATGGTGAATACATTAGCCCCTACAAGCTTCATCGTATCGAACAGTTCCTTGCGTGCGTTAAGCTGCAGCTTGTTGTTTGAATATACAAGGTATATCGAAAGGCAAATCATAAGAAAAGCCCCGGCATAAATAAAATTGCGTATCGATTTAAGGAATTTAAGAATCTGCAGAACCGTTCCGTAATCGAACAGTATATCGGCAACCCCGTTAATGTTTTTATACCTTTCAACCAGCGATTCAAAATTATTCTCGTTAACCAGGTTTGGTTTAAAATTAATTACGAACGAAGCGGGCAACGGGTTCGATTCAAGCACAGCCCTGAAATCCTCTCCGGTTTCCTTAATGAAATTCTCCTCGGCTTCCTCTTTAGAAAGGTATGAGACCCCGGCAATAATGTTATCCTGCTTAAGAAA
>DAHYUM010000166.1 GCA_027398005.1 bacterium | reverse complement strand
TCTCTCGTTCGGCCTTGGCGGCAGCAGAGGCCGCGCCACACTGCAATGGCACGATGCCGGCTCGGCGCTGACAGCGGTTTCACCGCTGGGCGACTACCAATTGAACATCGCCAGCGAAGCCGCCGGGGCGAAAATGCGCTTGAATATGAAGGCACAGGGCTGGGGCTTTCAATTGTTAAAAGAGCGGTTGAAATACAGAACGGAGATATTTATTTTAAATCAAGATTAAATAAAGGTACTTCAGTTGAAGTTATAATTCCGAGGTAATTGATGAAAAAACGAATTCTTGTTATTGAAGATGAAAAACCTGTAAGAGAAAATATTCTAACTCTTTTAACCGAGGAGGGATACGGTGTCCTTTCGGCCAAAAACGGGCAGGAGGGTATTGTAACCGCAAAAGCCGAAAAACCGGATTTGATTATTTGCGATATTATGATGCCCGGGATTGACGGTTATGGCGTGCTTAAAGAACTTGCCGGCGATCCTTCTACCAACTCGATACCTTTTATTTATCTTACCGCCAAGTTCGAAAAAGATGATCTGCGCAAAGGAATGCAGCTGGGGGCCGACGATTATATATTCAAACCCTTTAAATCGGAAGACCTTCTTAAATCGATTGAAGCGCGGTTTAACCGTATTCAAATGCTTAAAGGGGAGTTTTCGGAGCATACTGAAGAGCCTCATTCGGGAAGATATACAATCGACGACAGGATATTCATAAGCGTCTCGGGTAAGCCGGTATTAATTAAGATTAAGGAAATCGTTTTTATTTCTGCCGAAAACCAGTACTCATCTCTTACGCTTGATGACGAAAAAAATTATCTTCTGCGAAAGTCAATTTCAAACTGGCAGGCAGTACTCCCTGAAAAAATGTTCCTCCGCATTCACCGCTCTACTATTATTAATCTCGATTTTATTGTTAAAATTGAAAAATCGTATAACTCCAGCTTTATAGTTTATCTTAAAGGGGTTCATAAACCATTCATTATAAGCAAAAGATATTCCTCTCTCCTCAGGCGCGAGGGAGTTTAGGTTTGCGTCTTTATAATAGGGGGGCAAAAGGCCCCCTTATTAGTCTATCTTAATCTTTTCGGTTTTAATTTTGGGCAGATTTTCCTTCTGTTCCGGTTCAACTCCGCATGACGAAGACCCGGGTAGGAAAGAAGGACATTTGTTGGTTATGCCCGATATTAGAGGAATAATTCCGGCAATCCAGATGGAGCTCCCTTTCCATAAACCGCCTGCCACTAAAATTAATCCCATTGCAATCCGGAATATTCTGCTGATATCGATGGTTCTTTTCATATTTCTGTATTCGATTATGTTTTAAATTCAGTTATTAGCCGCCAGACTCAATTCTTTTTTTAAGCTGTTTATATATTCCGCCGCGCTTAAAGCGGCTATTGTGCCGTCAGCTACGGCAGTTGTTACCTGCCTGAATCTTTTTGCTATTGAATCCCCCGCGGCCCAAACTCCTTTAACGCCGGTATGCATTGCCGCGTCAACAATTATTTCTCCGCCGGGGGTAAGGTTAAGCACTCCTTTTAATTTTCCGGTATTCGGTTCGTAGCCAATAAAAATGAAAACGCCGTCTATCTCTTTTTCCGAAACCGCGCCGGTTGAAATGTTCTCTATCTTTACCTTCTCAAGTTTTTCATTCCCCGCGAATTCAATTATTCTCGATTCCATTATCATCTCAACCCTGGGGTTGTTTTTCGCGTCTTCTATATACTGCTCAAAAGCCTGAAAATGGTCGAACTGATGAACGATTGTAACTTTAGAGGCATATTTTGTAAGCGATACTGCTTCTTCAAGCGCGGAATTACCCCCTCCTACAACTATTATTTCCTTATCCTGAAAGAAATCGCCGTCGCATGTTGCGCAGTAAGAAATTCCTCTTCCTTTAAAATCGTCTTCACCTTTAACGCCAAGCGAACGGGGCCTTCCCCCGGTCGCAATTATAATGCCGTCCGAAGTAAAGGTCTCTTTATTGTTTATTGTAACGCTTTTTACGCTGCCGGTAATATTAAGTTCAGTTATTCTTACATTGCTTTTAACCGTGCAGCCGAATTTAAGCGCCTGCGATTTCATTATACGCGCCAGTTCGTACCCCGAAATTGTTTCAACACCAGGGTAGTTGGCAATTTCGTGCGTAAGCACCATTTGCCCCCCGATTGTACCTTCGTTTATTATGAGGGTTTTAACCTTGGCGCGCGAAAGATATATGCCGGCAGACATTCCGGCGGCGCCTCCGCCTATTATAATTACATCATAATGGTTTTCCATATTGCCGCCTGCTTATTTGCCGCCGAACTGTTCGTCGAGTATTGAAGTAATCTGCTCTCTGCTTTGAATACTGCTTGTGGCTTTAACTACTTTTCCGTTCTTATAATAAACTACAAATGGAAGTCCCTGAAAGCCCCTGCATTCGGGAAGGTTTCTTATTACGCGGGCATCGGGGGAATCGAATTCCATATCGGCAAATTTTACGCCCGGGTATTCATCGGTTAATTCTTCCATGGCTTCGTAAACCGGAATGCACATGGGGCCCATTCTGCCGCAGCAAACCATTAGATTTTCGTTCTCGGCTAAAAATTGCGAATGTTCCTGTTCTGATAATATATGGGGTAAGTTCGTTTTTAACATTTTAGTATGCTCCTTTGTTTTCTCTGTTAATAGGATGAAATATCCGCGGTTTGGATTCATCGGGGGCTAAAACGGGCCGGATTTGAATCCCAATCCCAATAAATGCATCATATTCTATAAAAAAGAGAGAAATAATGAGTACCCCGGCACAGCCAAAAGTAGTTATTTTTACCACTCCTTCCTGCAGTTTTTGCAACAGCGCAAAGCGCTACTTCAGGGAAAAGAATGTGCGCTTTACCGAAGTTGATGTTACAAGGGATTCGCGCGCCGCAGAGGATATGAAAAGAAGAACCGGACAGATGGGAGTGCCTGTTATATTAATTAATAACCGCCCTGTTGTAGGGTTCGATGTTCCGAAAATTAATATGTTATTAAATATAAAATAAGGATTAACCAATATGAAGATTAAACCTATGGATGACCGTATTCTGGTAGAACTTGTTGAAGAAGCTTCAAAAACTGCATCGGGGCTTTATATTCCCGATACGGCAAAAGAAAAACCGAGAATGGGAACTGTTATTGCCGTTGGCACCGACGAAGATTTGCGAGAAAAGGTTAAAGAAGGGGATAAGGTTCTTGTTGCCAAATACGGCGGCGAGGAAATTGAAATGAACGGAAACAGCTACAAAATTATTCAGCGTGCCGATATTCTTGCGGTTGTTGAAGAACAATTCTAATTTGTTTTTAGAACTAAATGAAATGGCCGGATATTTTGTTCCGGCTTGTTTTTAAATTACTGTTGCATAAAGAAAGAGAATTGAAATGAATGAAAGAACTTACAACAGCGCTATAGCGCGCCTGCGTTCCCCCGAACGTACCGAAAGGCTTGAAGCACCACGCGTTGCCGGCTTATGCCTGGAGAATAACAATATTAAATCGATGCTGGATATAGGCACCGGAAGCGGATTGTTTGCGGAAGAGTTTTCAAATAGAAATCTTAAAGTTGCGGGGGTTGATATTAACCCCGAAATGCTTGAAGCTGCAAAGGAATTTGTACCCGACGGAGAATTTAAACTTGCCCCTGCCGAAAATATCCCTTTTGCCGACAAGGAATTCGATATGGCTTTTATGGGAGTCGTTTTTCACGAAGTGGACGATTTTAAAAAATCCCTTTCCGAAGCAGCACGCGTGGCCGATAAACTTGTTGCTATACTTGAATGGGATTATAAAGTTCAGGATTTCGGCCCTCCGCTTGAACACAGGCTTACAAAAGAGTTTATTGAGAACCTTGCAAAAGAAACAGGCTTCTCTAAAGTTGAAGTAGTGCCTCTTAATCATCTTGTGCTTTATAAACTGATTTTCTAATTGAATGCGGGGGGATTATTCATCCCCCCGTATCGCTTATTCCTCATTTTAACACGCTCATTTCTTTTATTATTTCTTCTTTATTGAAACCTTGACCCGGCATATTGTGTTACTGTATTCAACTCCTTATCTTCCAAACAGGTTATTAATTGCAAAATAACAGCGAGGGAAAAATGGAAGAACCAAAACACAACTCAGAATTTTATTATCCGTCTCAGGAAGTTATAGATAGGGCAATCATAAAGGACAGGGATGAACTTGACCGGATTGCCAAAGAGGATTATCCCCGTTTCTGGGAGGGGATGGCTGAAGAACTTAAATGGTTCAAAAAATGGGATAAAGTGCTGGATGAAGGGAATAAGCCGTTTTATAAATGGTTCACCGGTGCAAAGGTGAATATTTCATACAACTGCCTAGATGTACACGTTAAAACTCACAGGCGCAATAAACTTGCCCTTATATGGGAGGGGGAAAACGGAGACGGCAGAACATTTTCATATTTCGCCCTGCACAGGGAAACATGCAAGTTTGCGAATATTTTAAAAAGCATGGGGGTCGAAAAAGGGGACCGCGTTACAATTTATATGGGGCGTATTCCCGAAATTGTTATTGCTATGCTGGCATGCGCCAGAATCGGAGCCGTCCATTCGGTTGTTTACGGCGGCTTTTCGGTTGAAGCTCTTAGCGAAAGAATTGAGGACAGCAACTCAAAAGTATTAATTGTAGCCGACGGGGCATACCAGCGGGGCAAAGTTGTTCCCCTTAAACAAATTGCCGATGAAGCACTGCAGAGATGCGGTACCGTTGAACACGTTATTGTGGTAAAGAGAACCGGCATTGAAGTAAATATGGAATTCGGAAGGGATATGTGGTACCACGAATTAAGCAGTCTGCCCATTGCCACTCTTAACTGCGCGCTCGAAGTTATGGATGCCGAAGACCCCCTGTTTATACTTTATACCTCGGGCACTACAGGCAAGCCGAAGGCTATCCTTCATACTCACGGCGGATATATGGTAGGCACTTATACCTCTCTCAAATATGTTTTCGATATCCACGATGACGACCGCTACTGGTGCGCCGCCGACCCCGGCTGGATTACCGGGCACAGCTATATTGTTTACGGCCCGCTTCTTAACGGCGCCACTTCATTTATGTACGAAGGGGCACCGAACTTTCCGTATCCCAACAGATGGTGGTCAATGATTGAAAAGTACGGTATAAATATTTTATATACCGCCCCTACCGCAATAAGGGGATTGATGCGCTTCGGCGAGGCATGGGTTAACCGTCACGATCTTAAATCGCTCAGGCTTCTCGGTTCTGTAGGCGAGCCTATCAACCCCGAGGCTTGGAGATGGTTCCACAGGGTTGTTGGCAAGGAACGATGTCCCATAATGGATACATGGTGGCAGACCGAAACCGGCATGTTTATGATTGCGCCGATGCCTACAATGCCCTTAAAACCGGGTTCCGGCACAAAACCTTTCCCGGGACTGGAAATGGATATTGTTGATGAAAACGGCACTCCGGTAAAGCCGAATGAAGAGGGATTCCTTATCATTAAAAATCCATGGCCATCTATGATTAGAACGGTATGGAAAGATGATGAAAGATATATTCAGCAGTACTGGAGCAAATATCCGGGCGTTTACCTCACAGGCGATAGCGCGCGCCGCGACGAAGACGGCTATTATTGGATTATAGGCAGGGTGGATGATGTAATTAAAGTATCGGGCTACAGGCTTGGCACTGCAGAAATTGAAAGCGCACTGGTTTCCCATTCGGCCGTTGCCGAAGCGGCGGCAATCGGCCTGCCACACGAGGTTAAAGGCAATGCAATATACTGCTATGTAATATTGAAAGCGGGGATACAGAAATCGGTTCAGCTTGTTGAAGAACTGCGCCAGCATGTAAGCCACGAGGTTGGCCCGATAGCAAAACCGGAACAGATTGAAATTGTAGATTCTCTTCCAAAAACAAGGTCGGGCAAGATTATGCGCCGAGTATTAAAGGC
>DAHYUM010000165.1:321-5989 GCA_027398005.1 bacterium | reverse complement strand
TACAGTTGTAATTTCATTATCCTCCTGCATCTGGTTAATCATTTTAATGAACAGTTTAGCCGTAACGGTAGCATCCCCCAGAGCTCGGTGAACACCTTTGTGGAGAATCTTAAAATGGGTTGTAAGGCTCGAAAGCTTGTGGCTTGTCAGCTCCGGGTATAACTTCTTTGAAAGCTTAACCGTACATAGGAGGTCATTATTAGGTGCTTCCATTCCGGCGCTTTCAAATTCATATTTAAGGAATGAATAATCGAAGCTTGCGTTGTGAGCAACAATAATGTCTTCGCCAATAAAATTCCTGATTTCCAGTACTATATCCTCAAAATATGGTGCATCCGAAACATCTTCGTTGGAAATACCTGTAAGCTTGGATATAAAGTAGGGAATAGGCCTGCCCGGATTAATAAAACTGCGGTAGGTTTCGGTAATTTTAAGGTCCTTAACTTTAACAATGCCTATCTCAATTGCTTTATCGGCCTTTGCCGAAGTTCCTGTCGTTTCAAAATCGAGTACGGCAAAAGAAGCTTTTTTAACTGGCAGGTCTTTTATATCCACATTTTTCATTTATACTCTAAAAATGACATCGATAAAATAAAAAAACCCCGCTCCGTTTAAAAGTGCGGGGTTAAATAATTATCCTAAAGTATCTTATGCAAGGAATTTAATGAACTCGCTTTCCAGGGCGGCACCTTTATTCCTGCCGTACCAGAGATGAAGTTCTTCAATAAACTGGTCTTTAGTTTTACCTGCGGCCTTGGCATTGCGTACAAGTTCTGCCGCTTCAAAGGGACGCGGACCCCATTTGAATAATTCATTACCTGTTTCGTCAAATGCAACAAGAATAGGTATGCTTTTGGTCCCGTTGGTAAGGTATTCGTCCATTATGTCGGCGTTCTGGTCGCGTAATACTATTCTTAGATTAATTAAAGGGTTTACTTCAGCCATTTTAACTATATAAGGCAGGTTCTGTGCCGAATCGCCGCACCAAATTTCAGTAATAACCATCCATATCTGCGGTTTTGTTATTGCCTTTAATTTTGCCTGCAGTTCTGGGCTTACGGTATAAGTCTTATCTACTCTTTCGCTTCTTTTAATGTTTAATCTGGTATATTCCAGCATATGTTTTTCATCATCACCCATATTGGAAATATCCGCCGATTCGGCCTGTTTTACGGCATTATTAAAATAATCGCTGTAAGTAAGCCCGTTAGCCGCTCTTCCTTCAATAAAAAACTGCTTTGCCATATATCTACTCCTTATTTGCTTATTATTGTCTCTTTTGTACAACAGTGTATACAAAAATATACATAAATAAGTTCAAAAATTCGATTTTTCCTTTTATAGGCGGATTTTCTTTTGGCATAAAGATTGAATTATAAATAGTAAAACAGTTAGTGAGGCGGCCATGAAAACGAAAATAATAATCTTGTCATTCTTGCTTTTAGCCGGTATAAGCCAGCTTAAAGCAGACCCGGGGGGAAATATAGATGTGAATTTCGGGTTCTTCTACCAGAATCTTTCCCCGATGGGGCAATGGATTCAGATTGACGCCGGAGTTTACGGCTGGCATCCCTACAGGGTTGGTGCCGATTGGCGCCCCTATTCGGTTGGAAGATGGGCATGGACTGAAGACGGATGGTACTGGGATTCATACGAGCCATTCGGATGGGCTACCTACCATTACGGAAGATGGATTTATGATGATTATTACGGATGGATTTGGATACCCGATTATGAATGGGCTCCTGCATGGGTTGAATGGAGATACGATAACGATTATATAGGTTGGGCACCCCTTCCTCCTTACGCCGGATTCAGAATAGGCTTCGGAATCCATTTCTCAATTGGGTGGCATTCTCCATTCTCTTATTGGAATTTCGTTTCTTACAATCATTTCTGCCAGAACAGGGTTAATGATTTCTTCATCGATAGAAGCAGAGTCAACTTTATATTTAACAGAACGAGATACCGTACAAATTACTTTGACAGGGATAACAGAATAATAAACGGCGGTATAGACAGGGACTTTATTGAAAGAAGAGGAGGATACAGGATAAGAGAAAGCAACATTCGCACCTCTTCGGATATGCGTGAAGCAATGAGATACTCCGGCGGAAGCGATTCTTACGTAAGAGCTTTCCGTCCTTCGGAAGATGAAGTTAGAAGAACCAGAGATGTTGAAGTAAGAAATGCCGTGCGCCCCGATAGGAATATAGCAATAGACAGGGAAAGAATAGCTATAAGCCCTTCAAGAGGAAACGATGTAATGGTTCAGAGAGAGGCTGAAAGAAATAACGGAAATAATGAAAGGATAAACGCAAGAGATAGGAACACAACCAGAAACGGCGAAAATATGGGCACTTTCAATAACCGCGCGGCAGAGAGAAATAACAGCATATTCGAGAGGAATAACAGAGCCGTTGAACGTAATAACAGTATTTTCGAAAGGAATAATCGCGCAGTTGAAAGAAATAATAATGCCGATAGAGCAATAAGGAATGATAGCCGCCAGAAGGAACAACCTCAGCGCTTTGAAATGAACCAGAACAGAGGTCAGCAGAGAATTGAAAATCAGTCGGAAAGAAGGCAGTTTAACGAGAACAGGAATATTGAACGCAGAAGCGCTGAAAGAGGAAATACGGCAAACAGATCAAACGGAAGAAGAAAGTAATATATCACTCCTTGTTAGTTATGAGAAACGGCGCCTTTAGGGCGCTGTTTTTTTTATATAATATATTACGTCCAATTTTAGTATATTTAGGTTGTAAATAGGATAAGAAAGGCAAAATTTTGAACAAAAACAGGGTAATAGTAGCAATGAGCGGCGGGGTCGATTCATCTGTAGCGGCCGCGCTTTTAACAAAACAGGGATATGAAGTAATAGGCATAACGATGAAAACATGGAGCTTTATGGAAGTGGGCGGGGCTCCGAAACATGAATCGGGGTGCTGTTCGCTTGATGCTATTTTCGACGCAAAAAATATCGCCTCTAAGTTAGGGTTCCCTCATTATACAGTGGATTTTACCAAAGCCTTTGAAGATGAAGTAATAAATAACTTTGTTGATGAATATATGCACGGACGCACTCCCAATCCCTGTGTAATATGCAACCGTAAGATAAAATGGGAGGAGATGCTAAAGAAAGCCGATTCGCTTGATGCTTATTATGTTGCCACCGGGCATTATGCTGTTGCCGGCGAAGATAAAGAAAACGGAAGATTCTTTCTTAAAAATTCTACCGATAACAATAAAGACCAGTCGTATGCATTGTGGGGGCTTACTCAGGATAGTTTAAGCCGGACACTATTTCCGCTGGGTCAGTTGACCAAACCTGACGTAAGAAAGATTGCCGAAGAAGAAGGGCTTAAGACTGCCAATAAACCCGACAGCCAGGAAATATGCTTTGTAGCAGATAATAATTACGAGCGTTTTATAAGGGAAAAAATTCCGGGCGCGCTGGATAATATTTTAAAAGGGGATATAATTTATAAGGGAAAAAAGGTAGGCAGGCACAACGGAATTCCTTTCTATACGGTGGGGCAGAGAAAGGGTCTTGGCGGAGGGTTCGGCAAGCCGGTTTATGTAAAGAAAATTGATACCGAAAACAATTTAATTGAGATTGGCGATAAAGAGGATATTTACGAAAGGACTTTAAAGGCTAAGGATGTAAATTATGTAAGCCGTTCCGTTTTAAGAACCGGGGATATTGTGTACGGCAAAATAAGATATTCCGATAAAATGACTAAAGCGGCGGTAACAAGAGCCGATGAACATAATTTTGAGGTTTTGTTCGATGAACCAAAATCGGCTATTACCCCGGGGCAGTCTGCTGTTTTATATGATGAAAACGGTTTTGTGCTGACAGGGGGAATAATAACACTTTAAAAATGATTTAAACTTTATTATTTTTGTAAAAAAAAGGAGGTTAGTCTTCGAAGTCGGCACTCATTCGAACGGCACACTCAACGCAAGAGTTTTACTTCTAAACCAAAGCTACGAACCTCTTACTGTCTGCAATGTTAGAAAAGCGTTAGTTCTTCTAATACTGGGGAAAGCAGAAATGCTCTCCCAGAATCCTAAAAAATCAATTAAAGCTGTTTCAAAAACATTCCCATGGCCAAGTGTTATAAGGTTAAAGACTTATATCAATATGCCGTATAAGAAAATAATTCTTACGCGTAAGAACATACTCCGCAGGGATCATCATAAATGCGCATATTGCGGAAGGTCCGATTTACCCCTTACAATAGACCATATAATCCCCAAATCGAAAGGAGGGGATGATTCATGGGAGAACCTGGTTTCGGCCTGTATGCCATGCAATAACCGGAAAGGGGATTTAACCCTTGAAGAAAGCAATATGAAGCTTAGAATAAGGCCTTATACCCCTAATTACATAGTTTTCATTAAAAACGCTTCAAGCAGGGTGGACGAATCCTGGAAGCCATTCCTTTTCCACGAATAAGGACTAAAAAACTAAATTTTGTATTTTTTTTTCGTATTTTAGCATGATATATTAAAAATCTTATTCGGGTTGTAAATATGGCTAAAAAACGTATTTTAAGCGGTATGCGTCCTACCGGAAAACTGCATATAGGGCATTATGTGGGCGCTCTTGAAAATTGGGTTAAACTGGAAAAATCGGGGGAATATGAGAGTTTTCACCTCATTGCCGATTATCATGTTCTTACTACCGACCTTGATACATCCAACATATACGAATATTCGATTGACATGCTAATAGACTGGCTCGCCTGCGGCCTCAATCCTGAAAAAAGCCCCATGTTCAGGCAGTCGAAAATAAAGGAGCATACTGAACTCTACCTTCTCTTTACAATGCTTATTACCAAAGCGCGTCTTGAAAGGAACCCTACATTAAAGGAACAGGTGCGCGATCTTGAACTGGAAAACCTTACATTCGGCCATCTTGGATATCCGGTTCTTCAGGCGGCTGACATTCTGCTTTATAAAGGTAACGCAGTACCGGTTGGCGAAGACCAGGTGCCGCATGTTGAAATTACAAGGGATCTGGCAAGGAAATTCAATCTTCAGTACGGCGAAGTATTCCCCGAGCCGGAGCCGGTTCTAACAAAATTCTCCCGTCTGCCCGGTCTTGACGGACAGGCTAAAATGAGCAAGTCGCTTAATAATACAATACTCCTTTCGGATGATGCAGAAACGGTTAAACAGAGATTAAGAAAGGCAGTTACCGATCCTCTTAAAGTCAGGAAAAACGATCCCGGTCGCCCTGAAGTATGCGCAATATTTACATACCAGCAGAGATTTAATGAAGAGAGCATTCAGGAAATTGAAACCGGATGCCGTTCGGGCGCGCTTGGATGCGTTGAATGCAAATTAAAATGCGCCGATAAAATGAACCTTTTCTTAGGCCCGATTATTGAAAAAAGGAAATACTACGAAGAAAGAATTGACGAAGTTAAAGATATACTTGCCGCAGGAGAGCAGAAGGCAAAACAGGTTGCCGAAGCAACAATGAACGAAGTCCATAATAAAATGAAGATTGGATAATGTATAAAGTAAAATTATCCCATTTCGAAGGCCCGCTTGACCTTCTCCTTTTTTTCATAAGAAGGGATGAGGTTGATATTTACGATATTCCCATTGCGCATATTACAAAGGAATTCGTTGAATATCTTAAACTGTTAAA
>DAHYUM010000165.1:0-311 GCA_027398005.1 bacterium | reverse complement strand
GATGCTCCTTCCGCGTGAAGTGGATGAAAAAGGGGAGGAAATTGACCCGAGAGCGGACCTTGTTAAAGCGCTCATAGAGTATAAACGTTATAAGGAAGTATCGGAAGAGATGGCTTTCCTCGAATCGAACCAGAGGAAGATGAGCTACAGAAGCAATTTTGCGAACGACCATAAGGAAAATCCGGTTGAGCTTGATGTGCTTCTTAAAAATATTACCCTTTACGATCTGATGAAGGCATTCAAAAAAGTATTATTGGACCGCAAAGAGGAAGTCTTCCACAAGATTGTTAAGCTTAATGTTACTATTGACG
>DAHYUM010000164.1 GCA_027398005.1 bacterium | reverse complement strand
AGCACAAAACAGGAAAAAGAAATTAGTTCCTCTTTACGCTTTTATTGCTATTGTGTCTGCGGCTATTCTATTATCAATAAACAGGAATGAAAAAATGGACCATGGGAAAGAAGCGGAAAAAGAATCGGCTTTCGCATTCCAAAAACAGGGTGAGCTTACATTTATGTCTGCCGAAGGAAATGAAATTTCTAAAATAGACATAGAAATTTCGGATACAGATGAAAAGCGCGAGTTAGGGCTTATGTATAGAACTGCCTTAGATGAAAAACAAGGAATGCTTTTTGTGTTCGAAAACGAAACGCCTCTTTCATTCTGGATGAAAAATACTATTCTGCCGCTGGATATAATTTTCGTAAATGCTAAAAGGGAAATAATAAAAATTCACAAATACACGGTCCCCTTTAGCGAAAGCCCATCGTATGACAGCGGAAAGCCCGCTATGTATGTTGTTGAAGTTAATGCTGGTTACTGCGATAAAAACAATGTGAAGGAAGGGGATAAAATAATTTTTTCAAAGTTATAATCCATGTTTAGTAAACATATCAATCTAAAGGAAGTATGAAATGGAGATCAAATCGTTTTCTACCTATCATCTTATTAAGAGTGAGGATCTGAATCATCACGGTACGTTATTTGCAGGAAGAAGCGCTGAATGGTTTGTAGAGGCAGGTTTTGTTGCAGCGGCAAGTATAGTAGACGCAAGAGATGTTATTTGTCTTAAAATTCACGGCATGCAGTTCACCAAACCGATGAAAATTGGCCAGATTGCATGTTATACCAGCAGAATTGTTTATGCGGGAAAATCGAGTCTGGTAAGCCATACTAAAATGTGCGCCATACAAGATAAAGAATCATGTATTCTTGAAGGATTTTTGACATTTGTTCATGTGGATTCGAATAATAAGCCCAAACCGCATGGTGTAACAATGAGCCCCGCAACCGATGAAGAAAAACAGCTTTATGAAGAAGCAAAACAACTTGCAAAACCAATTGCCGCCGAGGCGGTACAAAAAAAATAATTGTTTTTCACTTTTATGCAGGTATTAAAAAGGCGGAATTAAATTCCGCCTTTTTTTTAGGAATCCTTTATTTCCCTTCCCCCAAGTTCGCTTATTACAGCCTTAATTAGGGGAGAATCTTCAGCTCCAGAATATGTGCCGGAGAGCTCTTCTCCGGAAGAGTTAATTTCGGAAGGCGAATCTGCTGCGCCTGCAATATCGCCGGCGGAGAAGTTAAAATCTATTTTTTTGCCGAATACCTGCTGTGTCTTTTTATCCAGGTAAGGCTTGTATTCCGAAATTATGTTTGTATCGTCGGCGTTTTCAATTTTTACATGCAGTTTGTTGTTTGAAAAATGTACCGGGCTGGAATTGTTTAATATCGATCCGAAAAAGAATTTTTCGTTTTTTACCTGGTCAACAAAATTCTTCCATTCCGAAATTACTTTCTGGAAATCGGCATCCCCGCTCATAACCGTAGGGGCCACAAAACTTTTTATCTGCGGTAAATTAACTTCCTCTTTGGATACATTCCGCAGATTGCTCTCCTCCCGTGAAGGCTTGAAATGCATTGCCGGAGGCTCCGGTTCGGCAATCTTGGGTGATGCATGTGCCGGCGAAGCGGGGGTGAAACTGCCCGATTCCACCTGCGAAAGAATCTTCGAAATTGTGGCGCTGCGCTCTAGTCCTATTAAATTGCAAAGGGCAATTTCAATCTTAATTTTCTGGTTGGGGGCCGATTTCAGTTCGTATGAAGTCTTATTAAGGAAAGAAAGAATCCTTAAAACATCCCCTTCAGAGAATGTATCCTTATAGTTAAGATATTTTTCCTTGTAAACATCGGCGGCTTCAACAAGCGCATTATCCTTGCGTATTACAACGGTCATTATATTCCGGAAGTGCTCGTTAAGGCCGTTAAGAAAATCGACAAAATTCCATCCGTTATCGTAAACCCTTTGTGTTATATCGAAAGCTGCCGAAAATTTCTTTTCTATTATAGCGTCTGTGATTTCAAAATAAACATCTTCGTCAATCAGGTTAAGCATCGAGGAAAGGACCCCTGCTTCAACATTATTCCCGCAGAATGCAACCACCTGGTCGAAAAGGCTCTGTGCATCCCTTAAAGCCCCGTCCGCCTTTTTGGCAATTAGTGTAAGCGATTTATCATCGATAGTTATATTTTCCGCTTTTGCAATCTGGGAAAGAAGCTCTTTTATGGTATGAAGTTCAATCCTTCTGAAATCGAACCTCTGGCACCTTGAAATGATTGTAAGGGGCACTTTATGGATATCGGTTGTAGCAAATATGAAAAGTGTATGTTCCGGGGGCTCTTCAAGGGTTTTAAGAAGCGCATTAAAAGACTCGGTAGTAAGCATGTGCACTTCATCTATAATGTATATCTTATATTCCCCTTTTGTGGGAGCGTATTTAACCGATTCCCTAAGAGTTCTAATTTCTTCAATTCTTCTGTTTGACGCGCCGTCTATTTCAATAATATCCAACGACTGCGAATTCTGGAAAGAATTGCACATATCGCATGTATTGCACGGTTCGCCATCCTTTGGATTGAGGCAGTTGAGGCTTTTAGCCAGAATTCTGGCTGTTGTGGTTTTGCCTACTCCGCGCGGCCCTGCAAAAATATAGGCGTGGGCTATGCGCTTGTTTATTATGGCGTTTTTTAATGTCCTGGTTATATGTTCCTGCCCAACAACATCGTCAAAATTCTGCGGGCGCCATTTTCTTGCGGTTACTACGAATGCCATTTTAACCTGTTAAATTTATATCCGTAAAAACAGATACTGCTATATAATAATATTTTTTAACTTTTCTAAATCTATTTTTTGTGCAATTATTCGGGCAATTGCCTCTAAATATTCCCTGTCGGTACTGTTGAAAGCAGATAAAGAAGTACTGTCCAGGTCAATTACTCCGTAAACATCACCATTCGAGACAATGGGGGCAACAATTTCGCTTTTCGCTTCGGAATCGCATACGATATGCCCTTCAAATGCGTTAACGTCATCAACAATAATTGTTTCTTTCTTAGATGCCGCCGTGCCGCAAACCCCTTTGCCCAAAGGAATAAAGGTGCATGCAATTTTCCCCTGGAAAGGGCCAAGATAGAGGGAATTGTCTTTGCGAAGATAGAATCCGGCCCAGCTTATTTTATTGAATGCCTCTTTAAGAACGGCTGTAATATTGCTTAATACAGATATTACCGGTTCGTCTGCAGAAACTATTCCCTCTATGACTTGAATGAGGGACTTATAAATTTCTTCATCGGACCTGCTTTTATCAATTGAAAGCTGTTCGGCCATTTTACTTTTTTACTTTCTTCTTTTTAAGAACATCAAAAACATAAGGCATGGCTTCAATAATAGTTGTAACGGGAATAATGGTCATACCCTCTTTAATTTCTTCTTTAATTTCTGCCAGGTCTTTTTCGTTTTCCTTAGGAATAAGAACTGTTTTAATTCCGTTTCTCTTAGCTGCAAGAAGTTTTTCGTTAAGCCCGCCAATGGCAATAACATTGCCGCGCAGTGTAATTTCGCCTGTCATCGCAACGTCGTTGCGGGCAGGTTTTCCGCTGAAAGCCGAATACATTGCCATTGCAAGTGTAATGCCGGCCGAAGGCCCGTCCTTTGGAATTGCCCCTTCGGGCAGGTGTATGTGCACTTCTTTCCCTTTGTGGAAAGTCTGTGTCAGTTTAAGGGTCTTGAAATTGGAGCGTAAGTAGCTTAACGCCGCCTGCGCCGATTCTTTCATTACATCCCCAATCTGGCCTGTAAGGGTAAGTTTCTCTGCCCCGCTCATAACAGTAGCGTCAACGTGCAGAATATCGCCGCCTACGCTTGTCCATGCCAAACCGATAACACTGCCTACCTTGGCTTCCTTGTTGGTTTTCTGTGTGCGGAATTTTGGAACGCCGAGGAATTTTTCAACCGCATCGGCATCTATAAGGTAAGATATCTTTTCGTTCTTCTTATCTTTCTTCTTTGACTGCCTGATAACAATCTCTTTGGCGGTTTTTCTTAGTATCGAAGAGATTTCCCTTTCAAGGTTTCTTACCCCTGCCTCGCGTGTATATTCGGTAATTATTTTCCTTATCGATTCATCGGGGAATTTAACGTTAAAACTATTCAGGCCGTGCAGCTCTAGCTGCTTTGGAACTATATGCCTTTTGGCAATTTCAATTTTTTCATATTCAAGGTAGCCGGGCAGTTCAATTATTTCCATCCTATCCTGCAGGGGAAGGGGAATATTATAGCGAACGTTGGCTGTTGTTACGAACATTACTTTTGAAAGGTCGTAGTCCACATCCATATAATGGTCGTTAAAAGTATGGTTCTGTTCCGGATCGAGAACTTCGAGCATAGCCGAGGAGGGGTCACCCCTGAAATCCATGCTCATTTTATCAATTTCATCGAGAAGCATTAAAGGGTTTACTGTTTCGGCTCTTTTCATGGACTGGATAATTTTGCCCGGCATTGAGCCTATATAAGTCCTTCTATGTCCCCGTATTTCGGCTTCGTCCCTTACGCCGCCTAGGCTTATGCGAACGAACTTTCTGTTAAGGGCGCGCGCAATCGATTTACCGAGAGAAGTTTTGCCGCCCCCGGGAGGGCCTACAAAGCAAAGTATTGAGCCTTTCATATTCTTAACAAGGTTCAGCACCGCAATATGTTCTACAATCCTTTCTTTCGGCTTCTCAAGCCCGTAATGGTCTTCATCCAGAATTTTACGGACGTTATTTATATCAAGGTTGTCTTTAGTTTTCTTATGCCATGGAACGTCGACCAGCCAGTCGAGGTAATTTCTTATTACAGTCGATTCGGGGGAGCTTGAAGGAGTTTTCTTAAGTTTCGAAAATTCATCCATAGCCTTTTCGAGCACCGGCTTGGGCATTTTTGCCTTTTCAATCCTATCCCTCAGCTTAAAGAATTCGGGGGTTGTTTCCTCTTCGTCCCCTAGTTCATCCTGAAGAATCCTTATCTGTTCCTGAATAATGAACTTGCGCTGTGTCTTAGCAATATTTTCCTGAACCTTCGATTCAATTTCTTTTTCAACTTTAAGTATATCTATTTCGCTGTTAAGAATTCTTATAATCTCGTAAGTCTGTTCCCTGATAGTAAGTTTCTGCAGAATGAGCTGTTTGGTTTGTATTGACTGGTTGATATTAGCGGCTACGTAGAAAATTTTCCTGTCGGCTTCCTCAATGTTTTCAAACGCGGTCAACGCTTCCGAAGGAATGCCCTTGTTAATTTTAACGTACTCTTTAAACAGATTGCTCATCTGGCGCATAAGCGCGTTCATTTCCCTCGGGTCTTCGCTCGAAGGGAGAATAGTCTCAATTTCGGCTTCGAAGAAATTATTGTTTTCAACAAAGCGTACAATTCTACCCTGAATAATTCCGTCAACCAGAATTTTAAGCAGGCCGTTCGGCAATTTTAGAATCTGTATAATTTTGGCAATTGTGCCGTCAATAAAAATATCCTCCGCGGCGGGTTCTTCAATGTTCGATTTTTTCTGGGCCGCAAGGAAAATATATTTAGAGGTTTCAAGCGAATAGTTGGCCGCTTTAATAGACTGATCTCTTCCTACCAGAACGGGGAAAATCATATATGGAAAAATGACAGTATCCCTTAAAGGGAGAACGGGAAGGATTTTAGGAATATCCTCAACAACCGAATAATCAACAGAAAAATTGCCGTTAGAATCGCTCATTTATAATCTATTCTCCTTAAAATTCAAATGCTAATATATCAAAATTAAAAGGGGCATACAACCTGCATCCGGACCCTTTTGTGTAAGCTCACTTTTAGCTAATTTTAGGTATATAATTATCAGGGAAAGGCACAAAAATGGTTGAAAAAGTGATAGAAATAGCAAAAGAGGCGGGTGAAATTATAAGGGACGGATTCGGTAAGAATTTCTCGATTGAATTTAAGACCAATTCCTCAAATCTGGTTACCGAAATTGATAAAAAATCGGAAA
>DAHYUM010000163.1 GCA_027398005.1 bacterium | reverse complement strand
CCCGGCGTTTATGCCGGGTTTTTTATTGGCTTTATATCAAAATAACTTATACGCCTTTTTTCTTCCTGCTCATCACAATAAACACCACAATTATAACTATAAGCACGGCTCCAAGGGCAACATAAACCCAGTTAAACGAGAAAGGAGGTTCAACCTGCTGTTTCCACTGCGCCAGGTTGTTTTCTATTGTGTCTTTCTGCGCTTCCGAAAGAAGTCCGTTCTCTATTAAAACCGGAACCCATTCCTTCTTAATATTTCCGAACCAGAGGGTATCGGAAAGGAGCCTGAATTCCTTTAACGACTGGTCTTTGCCGAGCGTTGGAAGGTTTTTCAGCTGATCCTGAATATAACTTTTCATATTGTCGGCAAACTGATCGCCGTTTGAATATGGAAGTATCTTAACATCTTTGGATTTAAGAACTTTATCAACATTGCCCCAAAGCTGATTGTTGATTAAAAGGCTCCAGCTTGTGAACAATGAATTTATCTGGTCTATCTGCACCGCGCTTTCCTTCTTGCTTAAATATACGTCAGCAAGCTTGGGACCCATCTGGCGCCACAGCTTTGAAAATTTAATCTGCTGTTTCTTCATTTCGGAAATATCATCGGCTGTAAGCTGTGTTACTTCCATGAATTTTATATTATCGTTAATTGTGCGCTGTATATTAAAGAAAAGGTTTTTATTCTTAATTGTGGTTAGCATTCCCTGCTGCTGCGCTTCGGAAAGGCCCGACGGATTCTTTATAAACTCGGTCAAAAGGCTGTCAACCATTCCCATTACCAGTTTATCTCTTTCCTTTAACGAAGCCCTTAGCTGAGCTACGAGTGTTTTAAGTGAATCGTTTGCCTTTTCGCTTTTATTTACCCGTAAGGTAAGGGTTCTTATTTCACCTATTAAATCGAAATTTTTCTTATTAAGCTCCGTTACCTGGTCCTGAAGCCCCGTTACTTCGGTCTTAAGCTGGTGTATCTGCGAAAAATCCCCTTTCCTTAAAGTAAGCGCAGTAGTAAGCTTTTCAATTGACGAATTGAAATCATCCGGATAAAGGCTCTTATCGAGAAGGGCTTTATCCGTCTGGCTGTCGGTTCTAAGTTTTTCAATCTGCCCTTCAATACTCTGGCATTCGGTAAGGTCTTTTGCATTCTTAATTGCGTCTTCAAGTTTCTGAACGCTCGATTTGAATTTATCCGTCTTTTCCCTGTCGGATTGTGCATATACGCTTACGTTTAAGACAAACGCCAAAACAAGAAGCGCAATAAGAGTTTTCATTAATTTTAAATCTTTCATTTCTTTAATCCCTCCTTATTCAATAAATACTTATTCTGGCCGTCAATCAGCTCAATGTAGGGGGGGCGCTGGTTCATTACCGGCTCTTCAAGCCCCTGTTCACTTAAAAGTACTTTATCGTATAACTTAAAGGCGCCGTCGTAAGTCTGAAAAATATAGACATTCTTAAATCCTTTAGCTACTGTATAAAAGTAGCCCTGCGAATCCCGTATTATCCTTAATTCCTTTCCCTGATAGCTCATTGAATCCTTGGTTTCGGCAAGGAATAAAGGTTTAACATTAACGCTGAAAGAGAACCTGTTATCGGACACAGCCCCCTGCTGGTCAATTTTGAGAACGCTTTCAACCGGCCATGCAAAATCGGTCTGTGTTAGTTTCAGGCTCGAGCATCCTGCCGCCGCGAAAACGAGAAACGCCGCAATAATTATTTTGTATACTTTCATTAATAACTCCCTTTTGTTTCTTTCCATATTCAAAAATAACCAATATAAATTTATCTTCTATTACTTTGGCATTAAAATTTATTTAACTGCCCCCGCTAAATCGGGCTGAATTTCCCCCTTTTTCCCCTTTTTGCTGAAAGTTTTTACAGCCAGTACAACCACACCTGCCGAAAGAAGAAGCAGAAGAACATCCACCATCATAAGTATATAGTTGGAAGTATTAAGGTAGGTTTTAAATAAAACCACAAGCGCGGTAATTGTAGTGGCAAGCATAAATAGAGCCGGCAGCAGGGCAAAGAAATATTTCTTTCCCCTAATTACAAGCCAGCTCGATACCGTAATAAGCGCCAGAGCCGCCAATAGCTGGTTGGCCGTGCCGAATATGGGCCACAATACCGAAAACGCGTTCGAATAGGCAAGTATGAACATCAGCACAACCGTAAGAAGTGAATTGAACCACGGGTTCAATAAAAACTTCTTCGGATTCTTAAACAGTATTGCCCACAATTCCTCGAACAGGTAGCGGTTCAGCCTTACGGCCGCATCCAGTGTAGTTACTACAAACCCTTCAACAAGTAGAATTCCGAATACAGTGCCGAGCGATACAGGTATGCCAAGCCCCATATTAAACAGCCTTCCGGCCGCAAGAGAAAAACCTAATATGGGGTTCGATTTAAGCGCCGGATCCGAAGGCCATACTATCATTTTATAATCGGCAAATTTTAATCCTACACCAAGCGCGACCAGAACGCACACCGCCAAAAGCGATTCGAGAAGCATTGAATTAAAACTTATCTTCCGGGCATCGGTTTCGTTCGATATCTGCTTGCAGGTTGTTCCTCCCCCTACAAGTGAATGGAATCCCGAAATTGCCCCGCACGCAATTGTAATAAACATCATAGGCCATATATAGCCAAGGCTTTTAACCCCTTCTTCAAGGTTAAGACTGGGCATTGTAACAACGGCTCCGCTGAATCCGACCGATACGATTGAAACAACAAGAAGAATAACGCCCCCGTAAAGAATTTGCACGTTTATAAAATCGCGCGGCTGAAGTATTACCCATACAGGCGTGCCCGATGCGAATAATACATATATCGATATGATTATCATCCATATAAAAGGCTGTATCATTACAGGCGTTATTATTCCGAACACTATTGAACCGATACAGACTATCGAAGCGATTATATATGCCAAAAGGGTATTTATTCCCTTTCTGAATATCAGCCACCCGAGCAGCGGTGCCATGAGAGTAATAATAATAACGGACATTGAGGCGATGCCTCCTATCTTTCCGTAAACAACTCCGTTGGTTTCAACTGTTTTTAATATCGTATCTGTTCCGGTTACCCCAAGTTTGCTTAATGGCCATAAAGAGGTAAGCGAAATTGCAGTCGCGCTTAAAAATGAAGAACACACAAGAAGAAGCATTAGAATGGTAAAAACAATCATAAGGTTAAATCCGGTTCTTCCTAAAGTCTGCCGTGCCACTTCGGCTATCGATTTCCCCTTCTCGCGCATGCTGATGAAAAGAGTGGTAAAATCGTGTACTGCGCCCAGCAGAATGCCCCCTACAACAACCCAGAGCCATGCGGGCATAAAACCGTACAGCACTGCCATTGTAGGCCCGATAATAGGTCCTGCCCCCGCAATAGCCGAAAAATGATGGGCGAAAACAACATAACGTTTAGTAGGCACATAATCGCGCCCGTCGTTAATTACTGTTGCAGGCGTAGGCCTTGCCGGGTCTTCGCCAAGGTTCTTTGCAATATATCGGGCATAATAACGGCTTGCCAGATAAAAAAGAACAATAGGTATAAGCAAAAAAATTAGAACATTCATCGCGTCTCCGGAGTTAATTTACGCTTTTATAATCAAGCAGTTTTTTTCTTCGATAGATTCCGCCATAAATAAAAAATCGGAATTCCCACTAACACGAATGCCACTCCCCAAGAAGTGGATTCGGTTTTATAATATAACAGGTCAATGCAGATGAAAAATGCTACTACAATGTAAAAAGCAGGCACAACCGGGTATCCCCAGGCTTTGTATGGGCGTTCGGCATCGGGCCTCTTTTTACGCAGTATAAATACCCCTATGATGGTAAGTATATAAAATATAAGCACGGCAAAAATTACATATTCAAGAAGCTGGTTGTATGTTCCGCTTAAACATAATATGCTTGCCCATACTGCCTGTATTATTAGCCCGAAACTGGGCACCGAATTTTTATTAAGCGAGCCCACTTTCTTAAAGAACAGATTATCCTTTGCCATAGCGTAATAAACCCTTGCCCCTGCAAGTATAAGCCCGTTGTTGCACCCTATAGTTGAAACCATTATTAGAAGCGCCATAATTATAACGGCAGTATCTCCGAAAATAAGGGACGAAGCGGCGGTGGCAACACGGTCGCTTGTTGCAAACTGGATTCCCTGCGCCATTACGTTAGTGCCGTCGGGGGTTCCTCTTAAGGGAAGGACGAAAAGGTATGCAAGGTTTGCACCTACGTAAAGAATAGTCACAATTAATGTACCCAGAAAAAGGCTTAGGGGAATTGTTCTCTTAGGATTCTTAACCTCACCTGCGGTAAAAGTAATATTATTCCATGCGTCGCTCGAAAACAGAGAGCCTACCATTGCCACCCCAATTGCCGCAAGAACCATAAAACCTGATAGTGACTGCGAGGAGGTTATTTTTCCGTCCGATACCTGAAGCCATTCGCCCCCCCAGAAATTGGAGAAGTTCTCGCTTATAGCCCTGCTGTTGGCCCCAAGAATAAACCCGAGCAATATAAGAGCGAACAATGCGAGCGTTTTAGTTGAAGTGAATATATTCTGAACGGTTTTGCCTTCCTTTAAACCCCTTGAGTTTGTATAGCTTAATAGTATAATGCTTGCGATGGCAAGAACCTGCTGGGTTGAAATTTTTAAACCGAATAGATTGAAGAGTACATTTTTATCGCTGAACCAGGGAATAAGCACACCGGTAAATTTGGCAAATGCAACCGCTACGGCCGCAATGGTTCCGGTCTGTATTACTATGAAGAAAGTCCACCCGTAGAGAAAACCCATTAAAGGATTATATGCTTCGCGCAGATAAACGTACTGCCCTCCGGCGTGCGGAAGCATGCCCGCAAGCTCGCCGTAGCTTAGCGCCGCGGTTATGGTTACAAGTCCGGTTACTAGCCATACTAAAAGAAGCAGAAACGGTGAGCCGACTGTGCGGGCTATATCGGCGCTGACTATAAAAATACCCGACCCGATCATGGAGCCTACAACAATCATTACCGAATCGAATAAACCTAATTCCCTTTTGAATTCTCTCGTTTCTGCGGGGTGCTCGCTGTTTAAGGACATAATTCACTCTCAGATTATTTTTACTATATAAAATTATTTATTCGCAGACAGCACATTGAGCCGGAAAGGTATATTGATTAAAATAATAAATTCCCCTTTTATTTGTTACATAAAAGAGGTTTAAAATAAATGGGATAAAAGTATTTTGATGCCTATCCCAATAAGCACAATGCCCCCCGCCATTTCCATTTTTTTGCCGAACCGGCTTCCCAGGTATCCCCCTATATAAATACCGAAGAGGGATAGGAATCCCGTTACAAGTCCGATTATTATTCCCGGCTGCCAAATATCAACATCAATAAGTGCAAGGCTGAAACCCACTACAAGCGCGTCTATGCTTGTAGCTACCGAAAGAAGCACAAGTGTCATTCCCTTTGACGGATTACTCTTTTCGGCTTCGTCCCCGTCAGAAAAAGATTCATAAATCATTTTGCCCCCTACATAAAAGAGAAGGGCAAATGCAATCCAGTGATCGAAATTCTTAACCAGCGGCTCAATAGTAGTGCCTACATACCAACCGATTACCGGCATAATAAACTGGAACAAACCGAAATGGAATGAGAGGCGGAATTTTGAGCGGGCATCCTTAATGCGCCCCCCCGAACTTGCTCCGAGCGATACGGCAAAAGCATCCAGCGATAGGCCTATGGCTATTAATATTATTTCAATAATGTTCATTCAATATTCCCGGGGCTTATTCAATAACCTTATACTTAAAATCGTCAATTAAAACCGGGCCTTCCCCTCTGCAGAATATTCCAACCTTTAATGAAGAAAACCCGCCAAGCATGTTTGTCTGGTACCCCGATACATCGAGCGCTACATCATAAGGCTTCCAGTTTATCCCGTCGCTGCTGTATGACATTGATACGGTAAAATAATCCATTTTTAATTTAAGATACCTGCATTCGGGCGCCTTGAATTC
>DAHYUM010000162.1 GCA_027398005.1 bacterium | reverse complement strand
CCAATTATATGGTCGTTAACCCAGTCTTTTAAAAATGAGAGGGTCTCCATTGTAATGCCGGTATCCCCCTTTTCAAATCGGGTTCTAAGGTCGAAAATCTTATTGGTAAACTGGGCGTGTTCAATCTTATGCCTTGCCGCATAGGGAAAATTGTATTTATCAAGAAGTTCTTCCTCGGTCTGAAAATGGTAGATGGTATAATTAATAAGCTCGTTCAGAGTCTTGTCCAATACTTCCTTGTCTGCCTTTGAACGGGAAGTTTCGTGCAGGTTGTTTATAAGTTCTATAAGTCTCTGGTGCTGTTCGTCGCATATTGAAATGTTTGTCTTAAGCCTGCTGTCCCAATTGAATAATGCCATTTAAAATCCTGAAAGAGTGGTAAAAAGTACTTTAAGGTGAACCGTTAATAAAATCCGGCTTTAAAAATAAAAATTCTCTTTGAAAAAGGAATTTATTCCAAAGAGAATTTCCAAATATATGAGTAGACCGGACAAGAGGGGATAAATTAAGATTTTTTATCCGAATTGTTGTTGTTATCGGGATTCTTAATCTCGTCCTCAACGTCGTGTAAAGCTTTTTTGAATTCGCGCATTCCTTTTCCTAAACCCTGAGCAAGTTCCGGTATTTTTTTTGCACCGAAAAGGACCAGGAATATCAGCATAATTATCAAAATTTCTGAGAAGCCTAAATTCTGAAACATTTCAACCTCTTTTTAATTTAAAAAACTTTTTATGATTGAATTGAACACATAAGCTCCGTCGGTTTTTCTTAATACGGGGTCGCAGCATCGTTCGGGGTGGGGCATCATTCCCAATATATTCCCTTTTCTGTTTACTATGCCCGCTATATTTTCCAAAGAACCGTTCGGGTTAAACTTCGGATCTACGTTCCCGTTTTTATCACTGTATCTGAAAACTATCTGGTTATACTCATTAAGCGACTTTAAGGTTTCATCATCGGTATAATAATTGCCTTCGCCATGGGCAACCGGAATTTTTACAACATCCTTTTCAATATCCTTTGTAAAAATAGTATTCTTGTTCTCTACCTTAAGGTAAACATCCTTGCAAACGAATTTAAGGCTTTCGTTTTTAATAAGAACGCCGGGCAGAAGGGCGGCTTCAAGAAGAACCTGGAATCCGTTGCAGAATCCCATTACTTTTCCCCCTTTTTCGGCAAAATCAATTACTTTTTCCATAATAGGGGAAAAGCGGGCAATTGCCCCTGTCCTTAAATAATCGCCGTACGAAAAACCGCCGGGTAGAATAATTACATCGCTGCTTTTAAGGTCTGTTGTTTTATGCCATAGGAATTCGGCATCCTGATTAAGAACTTTCTTAACTGAATAATAGGCATCGTGGTCGCAATTTGAACCGGGAAATACAACTACGCCGAATTTAATCTTCATTTTACTTCTTCCAATGTATATTCATAATCTTCCATAATAGGGTTTGCAAGCAGTTTATGGCTGTATTCTTCAACTTCCTGCTTTGCATTCTCCTTGTTATCGGTATTAACAAAAAATTCGATGTATTTGCCAATTCTGGTTTGGCTTACATTATTAAAACCCAATAACTTTGCCCCCTGTTCAACAGCTTTCCCCTGAGGGTCTACAATTGAGGGCCTTCTTTTTACAATTACCGTTGCCTTAAACACCTTTTAACTCTCAATTTATTTTATAAAGTAAAATTATTTATTTCTCAGTTAGAAGCAAAAAGTTTAACAAAAATCTCCCTTAATATGCCGAATAATACGATGGCTATAAAGAAATAGAATAGCACAAGCCCGTTTGTTACGTAGGCAAGCGCAATTGCAGCGGCTAAGACGGCAAAAAATACAAACCTTTCAAAAATGCTTTTATTCTTTAGTTTTGGCAATGCGTTATACCTTATTTTGCTTACCATCAATAAGGAAAGCAATATGACGAGAGGGAACACAAAATAAGAAACGGGAGCCGAAATAGCCTTTTCGGCAGTTGAGTAGAATGAAATTACAAGAAAACTGATTGTGACTGCCTGTAGCGGTATGGGTAGCCCCGTAAAATCCCCCTTCGATTCGATATTAGTGAGGGTAATATTGAATCTTGCCAGCCTGAATGCCCCGAAAATTGCCGGAAGCGAGCTTACTACAATTCCTATCCATCCGAAGGATTCGAAATAAGCCTTATAGATAAGGAATGAAGGAGCGGCCCCGAAACTTACAACATCGGCAAGAGAATCGAGCTCTACGCCGAAGCGGCTTGCCACTTTTACAAGACGGGCGGCTATTCCGTCCAGCGAATCGAATACTGCGGCCGCCAATATGAAAATGGAGGCTGTTCCCAGTTCCATTTTATCCGCGAATACTATTGAAAGGAATCCGCAGAACAGGTTTAATGCTGTCAATGTGTTTGGAAATGCCGATTTTGGAACCGTAAACTTTGTCATTTATTTATCTCGAATAAAATTGTCTCGCCCGAGTAAACATTATCGCCTGTTTTTACCTTAATCGTCCAATCTGCCGGTACATAAACATCAACCCTGCTGCCGAACTTAATCATCCCGAATCTTTCTCCCGCTTTTACAGGCTGGTCCATTGTTAGTACGCTTTCAATTCTTCTTGCTATAAAACCGGCTATCTGAATGAATAATACCTTGCCGTATTTCGATTCGACCCCTACTTCGTTCCTCTCGTTCCTTTCATCGGCTTTTTCGTAAAAGGCCATAAGGTATTCTCCCTTAATATAATTTAGGTAGCCTATTTTGCCGTCAATCGGAATCCTGTTTACATGCACATTAAGAGGGGACATGAATATGGAAACTTTCCAGGCTCTCATTTTAAGGTAACGGTTTTCATCCACCTGCGAAACTGTAAGAATTTTGCCGTCTGCCGGCGATATTACCGCGTTTTCAACCTGGGGAGTAACCCTATCCGGGTCCCTGAAGAAATAAACTGTGAAAGAAGCTATTAAAACCCCTGCGGCAATAAGGAGATACCGGAAAAACGGGTTCTGGATTTTTACCCCCGCTATAATGAGAATAATGCCGAAAATTACCGTTATTAAAAATGTGCCTATACCGTATTTACTTATCATTTTTCCACAATCTGAGAAATAGTTGTAAAATGCAAAACATAATTTAATATTTTATTCATTTAATTTCTTGTGAATATTTTGGGGGAATGCCCTAAATTGAAGGCCGCCCCCTCAGGGGGTTAATAGCCTGTTTTTTGAAATAATGATTAATTGTCCCCTTAAGGTGGCAAAGAGACGCAAACAAATTTTTGAAATCACCTCAAATAATTGGATCTATAATTCCTATTACTTGAGTCTAACCAAGAAATTGTGGCAAATTATGCCGATTTTAATTAATTTATGAAAAATTTTTCAGCCAAAATCTATTGACATTAATAAGCTGTTCAACTAATTTATAAATGAATAAACAATCAGGATCTCCGGTCGATAATAAAAATGAACTAAAAAGTGTTCTATTTTTGTTACCGGTTATGTAAAACAATATGAAGAAAACTACAGTGCAATATGTTAAATTAACTCTTCGTTTTTTCAAAGAAGAAGATCAGTGGATAGGGGAATGCCTTGAAACCGGGATAAGTACTTATGGAGATACTATTGAAGAGGTACAGAAAGAACTTCCCGATTTAATTGCTATGCATTTTAATGCCGTTGAAGAAATGGGAGATATAGGGCAATATCTTAAAGAAAACCAAATAAAAATGGTTGCTGCCGAAATTCCGGACCAAGTAAGTATAAATGCTCCATATTTACCGGGGGCTATATATGAACAATATTACAAAGATATTGTTATAGCCTGACCAATGGCAGACGAAATTCCCTCCTTATCGGGGACAGATTTAATCAAATTACTAAAATCTAATGGTTGGATATCGAAAGGCCAGTCCACACATGGAGAAACCCTTTATAAAAACATTGACAATAAGAATGTATATACGACTATTCCTAAAAAATATAAAAAAATACCAAACTCGGTTCTTGGCCAAATTCTTGGCCCCAAACAAACCAACCTTGGCCGAGATGGCTTAATTGCCATGATTGAAAGAGCCAAGGAATAATAATTAAACATCCCTTCTTTGAATCTGCACCCACTGAAATTCTTCCCGCTTCCAAATATGATTTGTCATTTTAACCACCATACAGGGAGTTATCCTTAATGTTTGATGAACTCTTAATAATTGTATAAAATAAAGTGTAAAGAGCAGACCGTTTTAAGGTTATCTGATTTCTTTGAAAAGGAATTTGTAAGTCTTGTAATATGTCGTTTCAAAATCTGAAATTACATTAATTTAAAATGATTATTATAGTTTTAAAAAAATATAATAATGCCCTTATATATCACACGTATTTCCATTAAATCTGACATGCATTACCGTACCTAATAAGGTAAATTACATTAGGATAAATAGTTGAGCTAAAATTAAAAATGGCTTTAGGACACTTCCATTTTTTTTGCTAATTTTATTGTCAAAAGTAAAAGAATACGGAGAAAAACATGTTAAAAGGCGGAATGCAGGGAATGCTGAAGCAGATACAGAAAATGCAGCAGGATATGGAAAAAGCCCAGAATGAACTGGCGAACAAGGTAGTAACCGAAGAAAGCGGCGGCGGTATGGTAAAAGCCACTGTAAACGGCAAAAAAGAGCTTATTTCAATTGCTATAGATAACGAAGTCCTCTCATCGGGGGATAAGGAAATGGTAGAAGACCTTATTGTAGCCGCGGTAAACAAAGCCCTTACAACAGCCGGCAAAATGGCCGAAGAGGAACTAGGCAGTATAACTAAAGGAATGATCCCTCCGGGGTTCAATATACCGGGATTCTAATGCTTATAGCCGAGCCGCTTCAGACGGCAATTGAGGAATTAGGAAAACTTCCTTCAATAGGGCGCAAAACAGCCCAAAGGCTCGCTTTGCACCTGGTTAAAAGCAACCCCGAAGTGGTTGAAAACCTTGTTGCCGCTTTAACCGCGCTTAAGGAAAATCTTAAATTATGCTCTGTCTGCTACAATATTTCGGTTGAAGATACCTGCGATATCTGTAAAAGCGTTAAAAGGGATAGAGCTATTATATGCGTTGTTGAAGAAGCAAGCGATATTATTGCCATTGAAAAAACAAACGAGTATAATGGCCTTTACCACGTTTTAGGTGGAGTACTTTCCCCTTTAAGCGGAACCGATGCCGATTCCCTTAAGATTAAAGAGCTTCTTCAGCGCCTTCAGGGGGATACGGTTAAGGAGATTATTCTTGCCCTAAACCCAGATACCGAAGGAGAGGCTACCTCACTCTATCTGGCTAAACTTTTAAAACCGCTTTCATTAAAAATTACCCGAATTGCCAGGGGACTTCCTATTGGAGGGGACCTTGAATTTGCCGATGAGGCTACGATTGGCAGGGCGGTAATTGGAAGAATTACTTTATAATGGGCAGCTGGTATAAAGATTGGTTCGCGTCCGATTTTTACTTAACCGTTTACAGCCACAGGAACGACGATGATGCCGGTAAATTTCTGGATAATGTTTTAAAATTCGTACCCGCAAAGCAAGGAGCTTCTGTATTGGATGCCGCCTGCGGCGCCGGAAGGCATTCTATCTATATGGCTTCCAAAGGGTTCAGGGTTACAGCGTTCGACCTTAGCGAACCTCTGCTTGCCAGAGGCGAGGCCAAAGCTAAAGCTCTGGACCTTGATATTAAGTTCTTTAAAGGGGATTTGCGCTTTATCGGCTTAAAAGAGAAATTTGATATTATTCTTAATCTCTTTACCAGTTTCGGCTATTTTGAAAGCGACGATGAAAATTTTGCTTTTATACGTTCCGCTTATAATATGATGAACGAAGGGGGATATTTCCTGTTCGATTATTTTAATGAATCATATTTGAAAAACCATATTGTAAGCCGGAGCGAAAAGGAGATTGAAGGAATTAAGATTTTTGAGGAACGAAGCATTAAAGAAGGAAGAATTGTTAAGCAGATTTCGATTGAACAGAACGGGGTTATAAACCGGTTCGAAGAATCGGTTA
>DAHYUM010000161.1 GCA_027398005.1 bacterium | reverse complement strand
AAAGTTATAGATTATATTGACAGCACTATAAATGCGGTAGACAAGAATGTATGGAAAGGGGAAATCTATAATTCGCGCGACCTGAATTTGAAACGGGATTTTACCCCGCGTAACCAGAAGAAACCTGATCCAGCCGAAAATGAAATTATCCGGATTCTAGCGGGCACAAATAAGCTAAGCAAATCGGATGAATTAAACTGCGGGGCTTGCGGCTACCCTACATGCAGGGAATACGCTATTGCAATAGGCAAAGGACTGGCCGAAGAGGATATGTGCCTGCCTTACCTTATTGATAAGCTTGAAGAAGCGAACAGGGAGCTTAAAAGCACCCAGAACCAGCTGCACACTGCCGAAAAACTTGCTTCAATAGGACAGCTTGCCGCCGGCGTGGCACACGAAATAAATAACCCCCTTGGCACAATTATGATTTATGCCTCGATGCTTAAAAAAGAAATGGAAAGGGATATTGAAAACGCTAAGAGGGCAGACGATGCTAAAATGATTATTGAAGAGGCTTCGCGCTGCAAAAACATTGTGGCAAATCTGCTTAATTTTGCCCGGCAGGGTAAACTTAGGTTATCGAAAGTGGATTTGGTAAATATGTTAGAGGGATTGATTAAAGCAGTCAAATTAAATCCGCAGTACAACGAAGTAATAATAACCCTTAACCGGGATGGGGAAATACCCGAAATAGATGCCGATATAGACCAGCTTAAGCAGGTATTCCTTAATCTGCTTAATAATGCCTGCGAAGCTACCGAGTTTTCCAATGAAAAAATGGTAACCATAAAATTATTGGCTAGGGAAAACAATATAGTTTGCGATGTAATTGACACGGGATGCGGAATTCCGCAGGAGAATATGAATAAACTGTTTACTCCTTTCTTTACAACCAAAAAGATGGGAAAGGGAACAGGTTTAGGACTGCCGATTAGTTACGGCATAATTAAGATGCACAAAGGGGATATAAGGGTAAAAAGCAGTTCCGGCAACGGCTCTACTTTTACGATAAAACTTCCAGTTAATTTAAATATTCAACAGACTATTATTTAAAACGGAGAATTATAATGAAATTGAGTGATAAGGTTAAAAAGATACTAATTGTTGATGATGATTTTGACCTTTTAGAACAGAATAAAGTATTGATGGAATCGAAAGGATTTACGGTTGTAACAGCGGAAACAGGGAAGGAAGGATTTGAGGTATTTCAGAGGGAAAAACCGGATGTCTGCATTGTAGATTTGATTATGGAAGAGATGGATTCGGGGTTTATTCTGTGCCATAAGATAAAAAAGACCGAATTAGGGAAGAAAACGCCGGTTTTTATGCTTACTTCAGCTACTTACGAGACCGGATTTAAGTTTAATTCTTCAACAAAGGAAGAGAAGGATTGGATAAAATGCGACGGATTGCTTAATAAACCGGTTATTGTTGAAGAATTATTATCAAAAATGGAAAATTATTTCGGAATATAATAAAAATAAATTATATTTCGGTGTCCTATATCTTATTTTAGGGTTTTGTCACTAATATCGATATAGATTGTTAGAAAATAAGCCAAATATACTCATCGTAGATGATGAGAAGGGCCTACGATTAGGCACTCAGAGGCTGTTAGAGGAAGAAGGATACGAAGTAACGACCGCCGAAAACGGTTACGAAGGGATTACGTTAGGTACTGCATGCGACTTTGATATTGCCATAATTGACATGAAAATGCCCGATATTGACGGTTTAGACGTCCTCGGGGCCATAAAAAAGGTTTTCCCTAATACGATTTGCATAGTTGCAACAGCCTTTGCCAGCTACGATACCGCCATCGAGGCAACACGCCTCGGGGCATTCAGTTATATTCCCAAACCATTTACCCCCGATGAACTTATTTACCAGCTTAAACTTGCCCATCAGCAGCGCACCCTTTTGCTTGAAGCCGAAAAGCTTAAAAAGGAAAGGGAAGCCCAGATGCTCGAAATTGCCAACGAAAAAAGCCGCCTTAATACTATCATTAAATCGATTAACGACGGCGTGCTGGTTTTTAACAGGGAAGGGAAGGTTGTCTATTTTAACAGCAGCGCGCTAAAATACCTGAACCTTACTGAAATTAAGATAGGCGATAATATACCGGATGAATTCCCCCCGCAGATTTCGAAATTGCTTAATAAGTACATTTCTTCAGAGGAATTCATAGGCAAAACATACACTACGCAGATTGAGGTATTGCCGAACGGTGAACTATTTGTTGAAGCCGCCTGCTCTCCTATTAAGAATCCCGATAAAACACTTGCCGGTGTGGTTGTGGTTATAAGGAATATAACCGAATTGAAGAAAGTAGAACTGATAAAATCGCAGTTCGTCTCGATGGTTGCTCACGAATTAAAAACCCCTATGGCCGCAGTTCAGGGGTTTTTAAATATTATGCTCGATTCCCAGATACCCCTACCTTACGAAAAACAGCAGGAATACCTTTCGCGTTCGGTAATCAGGCTTAGGAGCCTTCTGGATCTGGTTAACGATCTGCTTGATATCTCAAGAATGGAATTGAAAACCAAGCAGAGGGAAATAGTTGAAATTGACATGTCCGAAGCGGTTAAATCGACACTTTTAATACTGGAACTTGACCTGCAGAAGAAAGGGGTTGCGGTAATTGAACAATTTGATGAAAAACTGCCTCCTATTAAAGCTGATATAAATGAAATTACACGGGTAATAACTAACATTTTAAGCAATGCCATTAAGTATAACAAAGATAAAGGCACCATTACGGTTACTTTAAGCTCCGTACAGAACTATCTGGTTATGAAAGTAGCCGATACAGGAATTGGGATGAAACCGGAAGAGAAAACAAATCTGTTTCAGGAATTCTTCCGGGCTAAGAATGAAAAAACACGCAATATTTCGGGTACCGGTTTAGGCCTTACCATTGTTAAGAGAATAATTGAATCGTACAATGGAAAGATTGAAGTTGAATCGGAATACGGAAAAGGAACGCTATTTACAATTCTATTCCCCATAAACATATAACTAATTAAACAGTAGGAGTTAAACTATGGCACTTATAGCAATTATCGACGACGATCCCGATATTCTCGAAGCCAGCGGACTGGTTTTGAAATCGAAAGGCTACGATGTTGTTACGGCTAATAATCCTAACGACGGATACAGGATCATTATTGAAAAAGCGCCTCAACTTATCATTCTTGACGTGATGATGGATGAACCCGATGATGGATTTTTCTTGGCTCAGAAACTAAGAAGAGAGAATATCAGCACACCGATACTAATGTACACCTCAATATCCAAGACAGTTGGTCTGGATTACGACAAAGGAGAAATGATTCCGGTAGACGATTTTGTGGAAAAACCGATTTCTCCCGAGCAGCTTGTCGCTAAAGTTCAAAAACTGTTGCTTAAGAAATAGGGAGGATGACAATATGTTAGTATTAGAAAAAAATGCATTGACCGATGAAATTGAAAAACTTGTCCTAAAATACGGAACCAGCCGTTCTTCACTTCTTCCTATTCTTCAGGATATCCAGAGGGAACACAGATACATCTCTGATTTTGCCCAGCAGGAAGTAGCAAGGCTTCTCGATATTCACCCGGTTGAAGTTAACAGCGTTATCTCTTTCTACGCATTTTTAAACACAACACCGAAAGGGAAAAACATTGTAAGGCTATGCCAGACTATCTCATGCGATTTCCAGGGGAAGAAAGCAGTTGCCCAGGCAATTGAAAGGGAATTAGGCATTTCATTCGGCCAGACGACAAAGGATAACAAAATTACGCTTGAATATGCAAACTGCCTCGGAATGTGCGATCAGGGGCCGGCTTTACTGGTTAACGACAAGGTCTATTCTCATCTGACCCCAGAAAAAGCCGTTCAAATTATAAGCGAGATAAAGTGAGGTGACTATGGAAAAGAAAATGAAAAGAAAAGGAACAGTTATCTTCTCTGAATATACAAGAGGAGAAGGAATTAAAAAAGCACTTCAAAAATCGCGCGAAGATATCCTCCTCGAAATCCGCGAATCGAAACTGAAAGGGAGAGGGGGCGCAGGATTTCCAACAGCTACCAAGTGGATGCTTACTGCCGCCGCTAAATCGGATGTTAAATATGTAATTTGCAATGCCGATGAAGGGGAACCGGGTACGTTTAAGGATAGAGTACTGCTTCTGGAATACCCTGAACTCGTTTTTGACGGTATGGTTATTGGCGGTTATGTTATTGGCGCATCTGAAGGCATTCTTTACCTGCGCGGCGAATATGAATATATGCTTAAATCGCTTGAAGACTATCTTGATGCAATGCGTAAAGACAACCTTCTTGGCAAGAATATAGCAGGAAAAAAAGGATTCGATTTCGATATTAAAATCAGGTTAGGCGCAGGCGCTTACGTATGCGGCGAAGAAACTGCTTTAATCGAATCGCTTGAAGGGCACAGGGGCGAAGCTCGCAACCGTCCTCCATTTCCTGTTAACCGCGGTTTCCTCCATAAACCTACAACCGTAAATAACGTTGAAACTTTCGCTTCTGTTTCCCATATAGTTGTTAAAGGGGGGCAGTGGTACGCGAAACATGGAACCGATAAATCATCCGGTTCAAAACTGTTCTCCATCTCGGGGGACTGCGAAAAGCCGGGCGTATATGAACTGCCATGGGGCACTAAAATATCGGAACTTCTTGAACTTGTAGGGGCAAAGGATACAAAAGCCGTACAGGTTGGGGGAGCATCCGGTACATGTATTCCAAAAAGCCAGTTCGATAGGATTCTTGGATATGAAGATGCGGCAACAGGCGGTTCCATTATGATTTTTAACGAAAGCCGGAACATGCTTCACGTATTGAAGAATTTTATGGAATTCTTCGTTGAAGAATCGTGCGGACAGTGCACCCCATGCCGTATTGGCAATACTAAGCTTCTTGAAGGGGTGGAAATGATAGAAAACGGCACATATACTTTCGGTTATATCAATAAATTAAAGGACTTAGGAAAGACAATGCAAGTGGCTTCTAAGTGCGGTCTCGGGCAGTCGAGTCCTAATTCATTTATCTCTATTTTAGAAAATTTCAAAGATGAAATATTCAACGGCAACGGAGGTGTTCATGGAAAGTAAAGACATAAAAAGAGCGCCCATAAGCCAGCAGGCACATATAATTGAAAAGCCGGCTGATACAAGCACTATTGGCGGAACAGTAACCATTGAAATAAATGAAAAGAGCGTCTCCGTTCCCTTGGGAACAACGATTCTTGAAGCATGCCGCCAGGAAGGAATACATATTCCTACTCTGTGCCACCACGATGACCTTTGCGTTGCAGGCGTATGCCGCATTTGCGTTGTTGAAGTTGAAGGGATGAGAACATTGCAGGCATCGTGCGCTTATCCAATTTCGGCTCCCATGAAAATCAAGACTTCTTCCCCAATGGTTAGAAAGGCGCGCCGCCATATAATTGACCTCCTTTTAAGCGAGCATCACGGCGAATGCTATTCCTGCTTCAGGAACGGCAAATGCGAACTTCAGGCTCTGGCAAAAGAATACGGAGTTGATGAATATACATTCGGCCACGTTGATAAACCGAAATACGAAGTTGATAAATCATCTTATTCGGTTGTAAGGGATATGAGCAAATGTATCCTCTGCAAAAGATGCGTTAGAACATGTATAGACCTGCAGGAAGTAGGCGTTCTTGAAGCATTAAACCGTGGGGATATGACCAGAATAGGCACATTCATGGATAAGCCTCTTTCGGACGTTATATGCATTAATTGCGGCCAGTGTATTAACCGCTGTCCAACAGCCGCATTAAGGGCAAACGATCCTTCGGACGAAATATGGGCCGCTATTGATGACCCTAAAAAGCACGTGGTAATTCAAACGGCGCCATCTCCTCGCGCCGCTATTGGAGAGGAATTCGGGCTTGAAGCAGGCCATTCGATGACAGGTGAATTGAATACCGCATTAAGAAGAATCGGTTTCGACAGGGTATTTGATACCAACTTTACGGCAGATTTAACAATTTTAGAGGAAGGTACCGAGCTTATTTTACGCCTTTACAAGGCACTTGTTAAAAAAGAGCCTAACATAGCGCTTCCTCAGTTTACTTCATGCTCACCCGGATGGGTTAAATATCTTGAACATTTTTATCCTGAATATGTAGATAATCTCAGCTCGGCAAAATCGCCACAGCAGATGTTCGGTGCAATTCTTAAAACTTTCTATGCTAAAAA
>DAHYUM010000160.1 GCA_027398005.1 bacterium | reverse complement strand
AAATACCCGATAGGATTGAAGAGACAATAACCCTTACTAAAAGCTCAATTAGAATTTCGTACCAGAACGAACTTAAAATATATAATTTCAGCTCTATAGCCATTGCACCTCTTATGCTTCACAACCAGATTCAGGGGTATATTTTCGCCGGTAAGAGGAATAATTCAGTATTCGACGACGAGGATAAAAAAGCCATCAGCGCCTATGCCGATTATGCTTCGGTAGCCTTTGAAAATGCAAAATTATTTGCAGAATCGATTGAAAAAGAGAGGATGAAGAAAGAACTTGAGGTAGCGCGCGAAATTCAATATAAAATTATACCCGATAAAACCCCCGAAATTAAGAATCTTAAAATAGCAGCCCGCTTCCAGCCGGCGCAGGAGGTTGGAGGGGATTATTACGATTTATTCGACCTTTCAGACGGAAAACTAGGCTTTGTTGTGGCTGATGTATCGGGCAAGGGGATATCTGCCGCTTTTATAATGGCCGAGGTTAAAGGTATTATTGCTTCACTTACCAAGACCATAAAGTCCCCCAAATTACTTCTTTCCAGCGCAAACGAAATTCTTAAGAAAAGCCTCGATAAAAAGAGCTTTGTAACGGCAATCTACGGAATTATAGACCCGGAGACGGGAAAAGTGAACCTTGCGCGTGCCGGGCATACCCCTGTTATTCTGGTGCGCGAAAAAGAGACTGAACGCTTTACCCCCAACGGAATAGGGCTGGGGCTGGATAATGGCATAAATTTCAACCAATTTATTACAGAATTGGAAATTCAGCTGAATAATAACGATATTTTAACCTTGTATTCTGACGGTATTACGGAAGCCAAGAACAGTAAATTAGAAGACTATGGAATTGACCGTTTTGAAACGGTTTTAAGAGAGAACTGTAAATTGGATGTGGAAAATATATCGGACAGGATTATGAAAGAATTAGATGATTATTCTAAAGAATATTTTCAGCATGACGATATAACTTTGGTATTATTTAAATGGGGAAATTAAAAACAAATAAACGGAGTAATTGATGGCAGATTTCAACGTCAGCGCCAGAGGTGTTGGATCTGTAAACGTCCTTGAGTTGAAAGGGTACCTCGATGCCCATACTGCCCCGGAACTTGAAAAGGCATTTAACAAGCTTATTGATGACAAATCCTTTAATGTTGTGGTTAATTTTAAGGATTTGAACTACATAAGCAGCGCCGGTTTGGGGGTCTTTATGGCTTACGTGGAAACCATGAGGGAAAATAAGGGGGATATTAAATTCTCTAACATGAAGGAGAATGTTTTCAATATTTTCGATCTCCTCGGTTTTCCGGTTCTATACGAGTTCTACAAGGATGAAACAGAAGCTTTAGAAAAATTTAAAGTGCAATAATAATGTTAAAAAACAGAGAAAAGAATTTGGAAAGAAATCTGGTTGTTAAGAGTTCAACCGATAATCTTTCGGTTATCAGGGAGTTTATGACTGCCGCCGCGGCCGACTGCGGGTGCAACGATGAACTTACCGGTAAGATAATTCTTGCTGTTGACGAAGCATGCACTAATATTATTAAACACGCCTATAAATATTCTCCCGAAGGAGATATAGGAATAAACATCAAACTTACCAATTCCAAACTGGTTATCTCAATTACCGATTCGGGGGAACACTTTAACCCCGGCGAGGTTCCCACACCTAACCTGCTCGAATATCAGAAAAAGAAAAAAGCAGGGGGGCTTGGCATCTTTCTTATGAGAAAACTTATGGATGAAGTGAATTATAAAATATTAAACGACAACAGAAATCTAGTTGAATTAGTGAAACATTTGAAGTAGCAAATGCAATTAACAGATAACATTGCAGCTCTCCGTAACCTTTCAGCTTTAGTAGATTTTGCAAACCTTATTAATTCGAGCCTCGATCTTTCTTTTACCCTGAACAATATCCTTTTTACCTGTTTCGGCAAGTTCCAAACAACCAAAGGGGTTATTCTGCTTGCCGGCAGCGGCGGGGTGCTTGAACTTAAGGCCGCTAAGGGATTCTCAAATCAGGCGCTTGAAGAATTTCCTTCTGTTAAAATTGATGAATACGATTCCGACAATGCCCTTGCTGAATTTAAGAGCAAAAACAGGCTTAATTTCTGCCGCGATTTTAATTCCTCAAACGGGCTTAAAGGATATATATTATTAGGCGAGAGGCTTTCTAAAAAAGAATATACTCCCGAAGATTACGATTTCCTCAATACCATCTTAAATATAGGCGCAACGGCAATTGATAATTCCCTAATTGTAACCGAGCTTAAAGAACTTAACAGGGAACTGGACGCCAAAGTTAACCAGCTAAGCTCCCTTTTCGATTTAAGCAAGGAATTCAGCGGCATTCTAAAAGTTGAAATGATTGGAAAACTGCTCCTTTATTCAATTATTGGGCAGTTAATGGTTTCTAAATATGCCGTAATTACATGCCGCCAGGGGGCATTTACACTTCTCGAAAACAAATTTCCCCCCGATAAATTAAACCCTGTCCTCTCGGGCACAGACCTGCTTGCAATCACATCGGTTCTTAAAAAGGAGGAAATAAATAAAGACCTCGAATCCTTTGCGGAACTTGGTGTCGATTTGATCGTCCCAATGCAAATAAAGGGGAACACAAAAGGGCTTATTATGTTAGGCCAGAGATTAGCGGGACAGGCATACTCAAAATCGGACATTGAATATATAGCCAGTGTAGGGAGCCTTGCGATTATTTCTATTGAAAACGCGCTTCTGTTTCAGGAAACGTTAGAAAAACAGAAACTTGAAAAAGACCTTGAGACCGCGCGTAATATACAGAAAAACCTGCTTCCCAAGAGTGTGCCCAAACTTAACTCTTTCGAGATAGCCGCGTTCAATAATTCGGCGCGTCAGGTTGGGGGCGATTATTACGACCTCGTGCCCCTTTCGAAGGAGGAATTATTATTTGCCATCGGCGATGTATCGGGCAAGGGGGTTCCAGCGGCTTTATTAATGGCAAATGTGCAGGCTTTCCTTAAATCGATCTGCAAACAGAAAATGCCCCTTAATCTGGCATCGAACTTTATTAACGACCTGGTCTCTGAAAACACTACCAACGGAAGTTTTATAACATTCTTCTGGGGAGTGCTTAACGATGCCACACGCGAACTTACATATGTTAATGCGGGGCATAACCCGCCTCTCCTTATCAGGAACAATGAAATTAAGAAACTGCGCACCGGCGGTATGATTTTAGGCGTTATGGCAACGGTTATCCCATATAATTCTGAAACGCTCCAGCTGGAAAAAGGGGATTTGCTTATTTGCTTTACGGACGGCATAACCGAGGCTATGGACCCCGATTTCAAGGAATTTTCGGATGAAAAGCTTGAAGAAATGGCATTAAATATGAACGGCGGTAATCCGTCCGATATTCTTAATAAAATTATGGAAGAAGTTAAAATATTCACCAAAGGCGCCGAACAATCGGACGATATTACATTAATAGTAATTAAAGTTAATTAGGAATTTTATGCTGAAAATTAAAAGCATATATGCTAAAATGAGGCTGCAGCTTATTACTGCCTTTACCGTTCTGCTGGCTATTATATCCCTTATTAGCTTTTATTTTATTTTTAATGTTACAGCCCAGAGCAACGACGAGTGTTTATGGGTTATGCAGAAAAGCAACGGCCAGCCTTTCGACCAGGTTAAGGATTGGGATTTAGACAGCCTGAGAGTCGTTTTCGATAAGGTGAAAACAGGGGGCGTCGCATACGAAGCGGGCATACGCAATGGCGATGAGCTTATTTCAATTGACGGCATTAAAGCTAAAAACACCCTTATAATGACTCATGTGCTCGACAGGGTAAATTCGGGGGATTACGCCACTTACCTTATTAAAAGAGGGGATAAGCAGTTCGAAACCAAAGTGCAGATTAAGAAATTAATCGATTTTTCGGGGCTGGCCTTTACACTCCTTTCATTTATCTGGCTGGTGGTTGGCTTTATAATTTTAATGGCTAAACCGGACGGCAAAACGCAGAAAACTTTTTATCTTATTGGCGTTGTGGCGGTATTGTATTCTACAATTAGCTTATTTTACCGTTCAAACCAGTCAGCCGATAACCCGATAAATGATAACAGGACTCTCGGTTATATTATAAACGCTATATGGATTTTCGGCTCGGTGTTTTTCCCCTTTATATATGTCCATTTCTTTCTCCAGTTCCCAAATAAATTTAAGATTCTTGCCTACAAGAGATTTACACTCGTATGGTATTTAATACCGGCCGTTCTTTATTCTGTTTTATTAGCCAATTTAATTTTATTTGTAAACAGGATGATAAGCGGCGGTTTCTTAATGGCAATGGGCAGCGCCCACCGCTATATTATATTTGCCTCAATTTTTATAGGTACAATTCTTCTGTTTATTAATTACAGCCGGCTAAAGAGCAAAGAAGAGCGGAATGCAATATTTGTTATTCTGGTCTCATGCCTTATCGGGTTCGGGGCGCTGGTATATACCCTTACGCTTCAGAATACGCTTGCCGATACTATTTTTAATACGCCCCAGTATTTTATGCCTATAATTTTAATAGCCGTTATACCACTCGGATTCGGTTATTCATTGTTCCGCTATTCTTTAATGGATATGAGCGACGTTCTTAAGAACTCGATATTGTATATATTAGCCACAATTTCGCTTGCCGGTATTTATTTCCTTCTTATTTACGTGGCAGGGCAGTGGATAAGCAGTATTATAGGCACCGATTACCAGGGAATTATTGCAGGCATTGTTTTTATTATTTTTGCCCTTATCTTCCAATCGACCAAAGATAAATTCCAGCAGTTGATTACCAAGAAATTCTATCCTGAGCAGTTTGCCTACCAGAAAGTTCTTCTTAAATTCAGCACCGATGTTGTAAGCACCGTAGGGCTCGATAAAATTCTCGATTCTACACTTCATACATTTGTAGAACACCTTAAGCTTCAGCATTTCGGTATTATGCTCGAGGCTGAAGATGACGGCAAATACTCTCTAATACGCAGTGAAGGCTTTTTTAACGGCAACCTTTCTTTCGATGTTGAATTGAAGAACCTGGTTCCCCTTTTAGATACGAAGGCAATTTATAAGAACCCCGCCGCTGTTGAAAGAAGCGATTTTGATGCGGTTTTCAGCCGCGATACTGCGGATAAACTGATAGACGAGAAGATTTATACCGTAATTCCCCTTAGGACCAATTCGGGCATAATAGGTTTTGCCCTCTTCGGCTTAAAATTCTCCGGCTCGCAGTTCTCGGGCAAGGACCTTGAACTTCTTGTAGCCGCGGCAAACCAGACGGCCGTTTCAATTGAAAATGCCCGCTTATATAAAATGGAAGCACACCGTTTAAGCATGGAAAGGGATCTTGAAAACGCGAGGGTTATTCAGGAAAGTTTGCTCCCAAGGGCAATTCCCCAGTTCCGCAATCTGGATATTGCCGGAAAGATGGTTCCTGCTATGCACATTGGAGGGGATTATTACGATATTATTAAAGTGGATAATAACCAGTTCTTCATTGTTATCGGGGATGTTTCGGGTAAAGGCTTATCGGCTTCTTTATATATGTCTAAACTGCAGACTATAATGAAATTATTATGCTTGCGGGATAAATCGCCTAAAGAAATATTAATCGATCTTAACGGCAAGATATTCGAAAGCATAGAAAAGGGATGGTTCATAACCGTATCGCTCGCTTTGTTCGATATTGAAAAGGGTACAGTCCGTTTCTGCAGGGCAGGGCATACCCCTCTTATACACGTTAAAAACGGCAAATTTGAACAGATTCAGCCGCAGGGGATTGGTATTGGGCTTGAAAAAGGGGAAATTTTCGATTCCAACCTGCAGGAACTTGAAATTAAGGTAACCGGAAATGAATTATTCTTTTTCTATTCCGACGGTGTAAACGAGGCCGAAAACGAAGATAAAGAGTTTTTCGGTATTGAAAGGCTTAAAGATATCCTTGTTTCTGAAAACGGCAAATCATCCAAAGAAATTCTTGAAGATGTTTTTACCGGCATTAAGAAATTCAGGGGGAGCGAATTCCAGAACGACGATATTACCATGACGCTTGTTAAGGTTAATAATTAAAATTGCGGTTTGCCGGGCGGGGTAATTATTTAAGTCTAAAGGGGAATGGTATTTCGGCAATCTGAACTTTCTGTTCCACATTCGAAGGAAGCGGTTCAAATCTCCATAATCTAAGCGCATCTATGGCAAC
>DAHYUM010000015.1 GCA_027398005.1 bacterium | reverse complement strand
TCGATAAAGCTCTCGATGCCATGGGAGGAATTAAATCGTTTGTTAAAAAAGGGCAGAAAGTTGTAATTAAGCCCAATATAGGATGGGATGTTGACCCGGAAAGGGCCGGAAACACAAATCCCCTGCTTGTAGGCAGATTGATTGAGCAGTGTTATAATGCGGGCGCAAAAGAAGTTTATGTGTTCGACCATACCTGCGACGATTGGAAAAGATGCTATTCAACCAGCGGAATTGAAAGAATTGTTAAAGAGAAAAAAGGCATAATGGTTCCGGCTAATACCGAAAACTATTATCATAAAGTTGAAATAAATAATGGAAAGAGATTAAAGGATGCCGAACTGCACGAGCTTATTTTGAGTTCGGACGTATTTATAAATGTACCGGTTCTTAAGAACCACAGTTCTTCAAAGCTGTCCATTTCAATGAAAAACCTTATGGGAATTATATGGGACCGCGGATACTGGCATAAAAACGACCTGCACCAGTGCATGGCCGACCTTACGACGGCATACAAACCTACAATTAATATAGTTGACGCATACAACGTAATGATGCGCAACGGGCCGCGCGGAGTTTCAAAAGCCGACGTGGTTCAGATGAAATCGCTTTTGATTTCGAAGGATATAGTGGCGGCCGATGCGGCCGCGGCCAAGTTATTCGGTATGGAGCCTGCTTCGGTTAACCATATTAAATACGGAGCCGAAATGCATGTTGGAAACATAGACCTTAGCAAACTCAATATTAAACGAATAATTTTATAAACATACTATGAGACTTGGCTTTCTTAAGAAAGTAAGAGTGTTTGTTTCGCTCCTCTTTTTCTTTCTTACCTTTCTTCTGTTTGTTGATTTTACAGGGACCTTATCAACAGCTCTTTTCAATTCGGTAACTTACCTTGAATTTGTACCGTCGCTTTTAAAGTTTATCAATCTTGTTACATTTGCCTCGGCAGGGTTTATAATAGTGCTTGCCTCAACCTTTTTATTCGGCAGGGTGTACTGCTCGTCAATCTGTCCGCTTGGCACATTGCAGGATATTATTTCCTACATTTCAAAAAGGTTCAACAAAAAGAAGAAGTATAAATTCTCAAAGCCGTGGACCCGCACCCGTTATTCAATTCTGGCTCTTGCGGTTATTTCCTTTTTGGCCGGCACAATTGTAATGGTCAATTTTCTCGATCCTTACAGTAATTTCGGGCGCATTGTAGTTCAGTTTTTCAAACCTGCGGCCGTAATGATTAATAACTTTGCCGCCTACCTGGCCGAAAAGCTTAATTTATACTGGGTATATCCGACCGATCTGCGCGGATTCAGGGTTACATCCCTTGTTCTTCCGGCGGCGGTACTGGGGCTTGCCGGATGGCTTTCGTACAAGAAAGGAAGGCTTTACTGCAATACGGTGTGCCCGGTAGGCTCTTTGCTCGGCCTTATATCCAAATTCTCGTTATACAGAATAGAAATAGATACCGCAGTGTGCGAAAACTGCGGCCACTGCGGCACTGTGTGCAAATCTTCCTGCATAGATGTCAAGAACAAAACGGTCGATTTTACAAGATGCGTAAGCTGTTTTAACTGTTTCGATATTTGTCCAACACTTGGACTAAAGTATGTAAATAATTATAAGAAGAAAGCCGTGCTTCTTTCCCCCGAAGAGGAGAATGACAGGAGGAAATTCCTTCTAAGCGCTTCGGCATATATGTTCGGCATGGCGGGGGTGGCATTCGGACAGAATCAGGTTAAAGTTTATACCAAAAACACGGTGCCCGTATTCAAAAAGTACGCGGTATCGCCCCCCGGTTCCGAAAGCATTGCGCGGTTCAATAGAATTTGTACTGCATGCAACCTATGCGTAACGGCGTGCCCTACACAGGTATTGCAGCCCTCATTTCTTGAATACGGAATAACCGGAATGTTCCAGCCCCGGTTCGATAACAGTTCCGGCTACTGCAATTTCGATTGTACAAAGTGCGGCGAAATTTGTCCTACCGGAGCCATTCTTCCCCTTAAGAAGGAGGAGAAAAAACTAACCCAGCTCGGAAGGGCAAAGTTTATAAAAGAAAACTGTGTAGTAGAAACCCAAAAGACCGACTGCGGAGCCTGCTCGGAACACTGCCCTACCAAAGCGGTTCACATGGTGCCTTATAATAACCTCTTTCTTCCCGAAGTCAGGGAGGAATATTGCGTCGGGTGCGGAGCCTGCGAACATGCATGCCCTACTCTGCCTTATAAAGCTATTTATGTTGAGGGAAATCCTGTCCATAAAAAAGCTGAAAAGCCTAAAGAAGAAAAAATAGAAAAAAAGGTTGACCTTAAAGAGGATTTTCCTTTTTAACTAATATATAATGGAGGTGTTATGATGGGATCCGGCGGCTATTTTGTTTTTTTATTGCCAATTCTGTTTTATGCAATTATAATTGCATTGGTATGGATCTTTTTCCGCTATTTTATACGTCTTGTTAAATCGAATGAAGCAATATCGGACAGCCTTGAAGATATTGCCAGGATTCTTGGCAAAAACGGGAAACCGGAAGGGGAAGAAAAACAATAAGGACTAACGGGCTTGAAAGGGGGAAATAATTCCCTTGCCGAATATGAGGCAAGAGTAATACTGGCAGTTAAATTTATTACCGATAATCTTGCCCGCAGGATAACGCTTGAAGATATAAGCCGTGCGGCATTCTTTTCCCCATATCACTTCCACAGAATTTTTACGGCCCTTACGGGGGAAACTCCTGCAGATTTTCTTAACCGGCTTCGCCTTGAAAAAGCCGCCGGAATGCTTCTTACAAATTCATCCTGTTCAATTGCCGAAATTGCCCTGCTTTGCGGTTTTTCTACGCAGGCAGTTTTCTCGAGGGCATTTAAAAAACATTTCGGTATGGCGGCATCCCTGTGGATTAAAGAGGCACGCTCAGGCGAAAAGAGCAAGAAAGGCAAAATTGTAAGCAAGAATGGGGAAACCACACTCTTCAAGGGGAATTATATTAACACATCGGTTTTTGTTAAAAATAATTCGAGGAGAAGCAGTATGAAAGTAGAAATTAAAAACATGCCTGCAAGGCATCTTGCTTATTACCCGCAGATGGACGGATATGACGACAAGAAAATTTCAATTGCGTGGGAGAAGCTGTGCTATTGGGGCGAAGCAAATAATTTAATTAATCAGAACACATCGTTCATAGGTATTTCTTTCGATAACCCCCATATAACTCCGGCTGATAAATGCCGTTATTATGCCTGCATAAATGTTGATGAAGGGATTACGCCGCCAAAAGGTTTCGGCCTGATCGATCTTCCCGAAGGGAAATACGCGGTTGCAAATTATATAGGCCGTGGGGAAGGCATAGAAAATATGTGGAATGAGCTGTTCGGCGTATGGCTTCCTTCAAGCGGATTTGAACCTGCCGATTCCCCCTGCTACGATATTTATTACCAAACACCCGATATGAACGAAGAAAGAAATTTTATAATGGATTTATGCGTGCCCGTTAAGGCAATGAAATAAGTTAAATGAAGCCGGGCTCATTTTAATTATTTAAATGGTCTTTAAATTTTAAGCCGGAGTTGAAGCAGATGGTTTTCAGCTCCGGTTTTCTTTAAATAGAGGGGATAAATAATCACACCAAAATGTCTAAAAAAATATTTGGATTGCTGAAATTAATTCCATATAATATCAGACAAGAAAAGGTGATTTTTGAAAAGATGTTATTTCACTTCGTTTTGAGCCTTTATATACGAAGATGAATATATTAAGTTTGAAGAATATTTGAATTTGTCCTTTCCTGAATGTTGTTTAAAAGAGTGCTTCCGGTTATTTCCCTATGTCTATATTTAATATGTGATTGCCATGGAAAGCAGAAAGAAAGAGTTATTTAAGGAAACAAAAGACAAATTTGTCGAATTTTTCGGCTCCGATGAAAGATGTGCTTATGTGCTGGCCCCGGCAAGTCTGGTTTTTCTTGGAGACCACACCCACTACAACGAAGGGGTTCTGCTATCGGCCGCGGTAGATAAATATATTGCCGCCGCAGGAAGAAAAAGAAAAGACGGCAGAGTTTTTATTGTAAATAATTTTACCCGCAGAAAAATTGAGATAAAAGATTCCCCCGAAATTGAAAACGACTCCCGTTTCCCCGCAAGGTTTATTTACAACCTTCTTTTGCAGATGAAGCAAAATAATTTTTTAAATGGAGGCGCCGAGATTGCATTTACATCCGACATACCAGATTGTTTCGGAATCGGGTCGGTTGCCGCACACCAGATTGCCCTTCTTAAACTAATAAAGAAAATATCGGGCCTTAGAATGAGCAAAGAAGAGATGGTCTCTTTCTCAAGAAAAATGGAAATGATGGTTATAGGAAAAATTTCAAACGAAGCCCATCATTGGACCGTTCTAAATTCGAGGCACAAATCGGTAGTTTACTGCGATTTACGCACAAAGACAGTAAAAAACATCCATTTCAGTTTTGAAGACTTCGATATTGTTCTCCTAGATACCGAGGTCGATATACCCGATTCTCCCAAAATATGCAGTGAACGGATTGAGGAATGCGAAGTAGGGGCTAAAGCCCTTAAGCAGTATATGTGGGGAATTAAGAATTTAAGGGATATTTCGGACGAATTTCTTAAAAAGAAAGTAATGATGCTTCCGAGAAGACTATACCAGCGCATCAATTATAATGTTCAGGAAAGAATGCGCGTTGAAGATGCCCTGCGGGGAATTTTTAATGATGAAATTAGCGGATTCGGAAATGCAATCCTTAATTCGCACAGGAATATTTCAACTGATTATATAATAAGTTCCGAACAAATCGATTTTCTGGTGGAACAGTCAGCCGCTATGAAAGGGGTGATTGCCTCCAAAATGATAAGCTGTTCGCCAAAAAGAAGTTTATTTTCAATTGTGAATAAAGAATATACGGATACTTATATTTCTGAAATAAAGTCCACATATTCAAGGAAATATGGAACAGAGTTGTCCTCTTATAAGCTGAATATCACCTCCGGAGTAAAGTTATTTAAACATCTCGAAGAAGTTTTCGCATAATTGCAACCCCTTTCGTAAAAATCATTTAAAATTTTCAACTTGATTTTGAAAAATGTTAGTAATACATTTTGCCACGTTCTATCTTGGAGTATGAATGAACAATTTAAACGGATTTTTTTCTGAAGATGACGGTTACGAATTAGAAGAAAAAGAACTTGTAAACAGAATAGCAGCTTGCAAAAAATATTTCGAAAACGGACAGGCTTTCCTTTATATAGATGAAATTGAAGAAGTAATTCAGAATTGCGTCGATTTCGACCTTATTGATGACGGGATGGAGCTGGTTAACGCAGCGCTTGAAATTGCCCCGTTTAATTCTGAATTATGGCAGTTTAAGGGGGTTTTCCTTAATAATTCCTTCGAATTTGAAGACGCATACCTTTGTTTCGATAAATCGATGTCGCTTAACCCGAACGATGCCGAAACATTGATAAATAAATCGATTGCCGAAGATAACCTTGGAATGTTTTCAGAAGCGGTTGAGTCGCTCGAAAAAGCACTCAATTTCGATCCCGCCAATGAAGAGGTTTTTTTCAATCTTGGCATTATGTACGAAAAGCAGGAAAATTTTTCCGTAGCGCTTAATTATTTCGAAAGAGCCGTTGCCGTAGACCCTTCGTATACCGAAGCCTGGTACGAACTGGGCTACTGCTACGAATCGGAAAACAGGCTTGCCGATTCCCTTGCCGCGTACGATAAATACCTCGATTCGGAACCAAACAGCTTTAACGGATGGTATAATAAAGGTATAGTTCATATAAAACTTGAAGAATACGACAAGGCCATTAATTGTTTTGAACTTTCAATTGCGCTTAAGGATGACTTCTCAAGCTCCTGGTTTAATTGCGGCTACTCTTTCTTTAAACAGGGTTTCCTGCTTAAGGCAATTGAGCATTTTATTACCGCATTCGATTTAGACCCTCTGGACGAGACGATTTCTTATAGTCTGGGACAGGTTTACGAAGAGATGGGAGAACCGGTAAAGGCAATTGGATATTACACAAAGGCGATAAAACTTGATGACGGCTATTACGAAGCATATCTTGCGCGCGGTTACTGCCTTCTTTCATTAAAGAAACATAAATACGCACTAAGGGATTTTAACAAAGCCATTACACTTTCAAATAACATAGAAGCCTGGTCGGCAAAGGCGGATGCCGAGTTTTCAATCGGTAATCTCGAACAATCGGTTGAAAGCTACAAAAAAATTCTAGAGGAGGACAAAAAGAATTTTTACGCCTGGCAGAAACTTGCTTACGCTCAGATTAAGCTGGGCAATTTGGATGAAGGTATTGATGCCCTTAACAGCTGCATTAATCTTGAGCCTCAGCATGCCAATTCGTATTATGGAAAAGCGAAAATCAACTTTCTTTTGAGCAGGACTCAGGAGGCGCTTGAATGCCTTAAATCGGCTTTTGAACTCGATCCCGATATTGAGAACGATTTCGACAAGGATTATCCCGATGTAAAGACTTCAAAGCTGTTTAAGAAACTGCTCGAAGAAAAATAACATTTATCAAAATACCGGTATTTATGCAATATCAGAATAAGTTTAACAACAATACGCAGATTATTGGTGTAATCGGCCATCCGATTAAACACTCTTTTTCACCGCTGATGCACAATATTTCTTTCGATCTGCTCGACCTCAATTATATTTATCTCCCGTTCGACGTCCCCGCGTCTAATCTTAAAGACGCTCTTAAGGGTATGGTCGCACTCGGCATTAAAGGTTTGAACGTTACACTGCCCCACAAGGAAAAAATTATTTCCCTGCTTAAAGAGACTTCGGAAGAGGCTAATATTATTGGCGCCGTAAATACAATTGTAAATGAAGAAGGTATTTTGCACGGCTATAATACCGACGTGTACGGTGTTGTTGAAACTCTTATGCCCTTTAAAGACGAAATTGCGGGTAAAACAGTAAGCGTTATTGGTGCCGGCGGAGCCGCCAGAAGCACTATTTATGCCCTTATACGTTATTTTAAAGCTGAAAGAATTAATATTATAAACAGAACCGAACAAACGGCCGAATCGCTTAAGGAGTATTTTATTACCAAAATGCTTTTTAACGAAATTCATTCATACGAGCTTGTACCTCCCGATTTGGTAGACGTCTTCCGCGATTCCAAGCTTATAATTAATGCCACCTCAATGGGAATGTTCCCCGAGGTTGACGATTCCCCCACAACTATTCCCGAATCGTTTACCAAGGACCAGATTGTGTTCGACCTAATATACACTCCTCTGCAGACTAAATTCCTTAAGCTTGCGGCTTCGCAGGGGGCAATTACATTAAACGGCCTTAGAATGCTTGTAGAGCAGGGTTCGAAAGCATTTGAATTATGGACCGGGCAGAAAATGCCGATTGATCAGGTTTATAAGGCTCTGGTTTCATATCTGACCGAAAGATAAACACGGCGTTATTATTATAAAATTTCAAGGGGAATTTTTTAATTCCCCTTTTTTATTGCCCTAAAACGAAAATCAATAAATTATTAACCGTTAAAACCGCGGGCTGTTTTAAATAAACAAACAAAGGTAGATTGCCGGTTATTTTTGTTCATAACCCGCGGTTTTAACCGCGGGTAGAATAAGTGCCAAACATTCATTCAACCGTTTCAACGGTTTACTATGCCATACATTTTGAGAAATAGCCTTACCTCATCCGCATAACTCGTTTTTTTATGATGCTCCTTCTGCTTTGCAATATATTTTTCTGCGATTTTAATCCTCGATTCGCTAACAGAAAAAGCGCCATACCCCAGCTGCCATGAGAACTTCTCCTGCATAAAGCTTTGCCGGTTTATCCAATGGGAAGACTCCCCTTTTATGTTTTTGATTATTTCAAGCAGGGGGTGTTTTGGGTTCATTAAAAATAAAACATGAATATGATCTTCTGTTCCATTAATTGAATATACCCGGCATCCTAAATCTTTTTCGAGATGTTCCTTAATATGAATGTGCAGCTGTTGTTCGAATCCCGGTTTAATTAAGGGAAGGCGGGATTTTGTGCCCCAGATGCCGTGTATCCAAATTTTAACTAATGAATGTGGCATATTTAAATTCCCTCATAAATTATAGACCATTAAAACGGTTTTGGCAAAACTGGAATGATAAATTACCCGCTTTTAAGATAACGGGCTTTTGTTTTTAATGCGGTGGTAGAGAATATAATAATATTACAAATTTGTTTTTATTTTGTAAACTGATTTATAAACAAAACTGCCATCGCTAAAAGAAATACTGAATGCAGATTGCCAGCCAATAATTCCCCGGGCTGTTTTAAATAATACTAGAATATTGCAGGTTGTTTTTATTCCTAACCCGCGGTTTTAACCGCGGGTAAAAGGATAACCAATAATCCCTTAACCGTTTCAACGGTTTACCATCCCCTTTCTAAAAAGGAGGGATGATTTTTTGCATTTCTATTGATTAAAATACCCCCTATACTTATCCATAAAAAAAATAAAAAAACACTTGACATACTGCACACATGTTCACTATATTTACATAGTGAACATAGGAGCACTACAATGAAAGCAGAATTGACAGACAGACAAAAAGAAATTCTGGATTTTATAGAAGTCTTCATAAGCGAAAACGGTTTCCCCCCTACATTCAGGGAAATTGCATCACATTTCGAACTTGCCAGCACATTCGGCGTTAAAAGGCATATCGATGCCCTGGTAAAGAAAGGGCACCTAAGCAGCATAAGCAATTCAGGCAGAACCCTCTCCCTAACCAATCCGGCTCCAAAAAGCGAGAATATGCTCGAAATTCCAATAGTTGGGCGTGTTGCCGCCGGCTATCCCATACTTGCTCAGGAAAACCTTGAAGGAACTTTCTCCCTCGACGCGGGTCTAATAAGGAGAAAGAAAGATTGTTTCGGGTTAAAGGTTAAAGGAGACAGTATGATTAATGCCGGAATTTTTGAAGGGGACCTGGTTATTATTTCGCCCCAGAAAGAATGTGAAGACGGCGATATTGTGGTTGCACTGCTTGACGACGAAGCCACAATGAAAAGATTTATTAAAAAAGGAGAGGATATTTTCCTTAAACCTGAAAACGAAAAATATTCAGTTATCGACTTAAACAAATACTCCAATTTTTCGATAATTGGTAAAGTTGTAGGAGTTTTTCGTTCTTATAATTAAACCGGAACAAAGAGAAATAAAATGAAAACGACAATATTTAATTGGGCTATAAATAATAGATATAAACTTAAATTCCTTTACGATCTTAACGAAATTGTGCTTGAGCCTTACATTATAAGCACAAACAGGTACGGTAAAAAAGTAATTTACGGAAGAATAAGCAATACAAAGGAAATTAAGGTTTTTGAATACGATAAGATTTATAACCTGAAAGTACTAAACATGAGTAAATTTTCTCCCATTATACCAATACTTTATAATTAAGGGAAGACATGATTACTCCAAAAGAAAGCGTAGACGCATTAATTGAATATTTCTGGCAGAACGGATACCTGACCCTAAGCCGCAAATACGGCACTTACCTGCCCGCCCCTAAAAAGGTTGGCCAGTACGAAGTTGATGCCGTTGCCCGTTACAAACAGAAAATCGCTATAGGCATTTCACTTACCGAAGAGGAATTGAACGACCCGGCGGTTATTTCTAAAATATCATTCCTTGCCTCGCGTAACCCGGAAAGCAAAAACAGGAGAGTTACTCTTTTTGTTGGCGTTCCGGCCGAATCCCTTTCCAAAGCCAAAATTATTGTATCGGGGCTCGATGAGAATCTTAGAAAGAATATTAAGGTGGTTCCCATTCACGATTAGCCCCCTGCTCCACTTTACCCCCCATTCTACTGCCAGGTTTGCCGGTTTATGGCATAAATTTATTCCCTCCTTAATATTTTTTAGTTTAAAAGGGATTTTTTATAACCTTGACATTTACCCCCCTCTCGTTTATTTTGGCAGGTCTATTAATTAAGATTTTTACGTAAAAATTGAAAAATAAGCTTACTTCTTCGGATCACAAAACAATTGAGCAGTTAAAGAAGAAGGGTAATATTCCTGTTCACGTAGCTATTATTATGGATGGTAATGGCAGGTGGGCTAAAAAAAGGGGTATGCCCAGGGTCGCCGGTCATAAAAAAGGAGTTGAGACCGTTAGGGATATGGTTCAGGCCTGCTCTGCTTTGGGGGTTAAATACCTTACTTTGTATACTTTTTCTACCGAGAACTGGAAACGTCCCAAAGATGAAGTTACCACGCTTATGAGGCTTATTGTAAAGAGCCTTAAGAATGAGACTGAAGAGCTTAACGCCAATAATGTTAAGCTTACAACCATAGGCAACACCTCCTCGCTCCCCTCTGTGGTTCAGCAGGAACTGATGCAGGCTGTTCTTAAAACAAGCACTAACACCGGGCTTGTGCTTAATTTGGCCTTAAGTTACAGCAGCCGGTGGGAACTTATTAACGCAGTTAAGAATATAAGTAAACAGGTTAAAGAAAATAAAATTTCAATTGAAGATATTAATGAAGAAGTTATCGCCTCAAATCTTGAGACTAGGAATATTCCCGACCCGGATCTTCTCATCCGGAGCGGAGGTGAATTCAGGGTCTCTAACTTTCTGCTGTGGCAGTTAGCTTATGCTGAGTTATTTATTTCAGAAGTACTATGGCCCGATTTTAAGGCTAAAAACCTTTTAGATGCTATTATTAATTACCAGAACAGAGAAAGAAGATTCGGACAAGTTAGTGAACAGATTTCAAAAAATAGCCCAAAAAATAATAATGCGAAAACCTCTCTATAACCAGTTCTTTAAAATAAGTTTACTTATTTTTCTTTTTTCATATGCCTGCACATTTGCGCAGTCTGAAAAAACAACCTACAAAATTCTCAATATAACCGTTTCCGGTTCCACCACTGCCGACCCAAATACTATTATTGCAAACAGCGGACTTAAAGTTGGCGATGAACTCGAAATTCCAAGCGATGCGGTTATTAATGCCATTAAAAGGCTTATGAACCTCAATATTTTTTCTGACGTGCAGGTGCTTATCGAGAAAAAAATCCAATCCGGCGTTTTTCTGGTTATTAAGGTTGAAGAATATCCCCGACTCGAAAAAATTGTTGTTGTTGGCAACGACGACCTCAGCGACGATAAAGTTCTTAAAAACATTTCCGTTTCTACCGGGCAGATTATCAAATTCTTTGAAATCAGCAGGGATATACAGAAGATTAAAAAACTTTACTACGACGACGGCTACCTTAACGTTAAAATCTCCCCCGAATATTTTACCTTTATGAGGGCCGATACCGCTAAAGGGGAAATTACAATTACCTGGCGCAATACTAAGGATTTTTCGAGGGAATTTACCACTAAACTTGATGTTAAAGATGCCGTAGGGTCCGAAAGGGTTGAAAGGATTAAAACCAGAACCCTTCTTATGCTCGATATTAATGAAGGCAACGAAGTTATTGTTAGAAAAATTGAATTCGAAGGGAACAAGGCTTTTACCGGCGACGAACTGAAAGGCACTTTCGATGAAACCAAGGAATCGAAATGGTGGAAATTCTGGGCAAGCGCAAAATTCAAACGTGCCGATTTCGAAAAAGATGAAATTCTTCTCGATAACTTCTACAAAAAGAACGGATATATGGATTTTAGAGTACTGGGGGACAGCCTAATCTATTCCAACAATAAAAAAGACCTTACCCTTCTTGTTAAAGTTTACGAAGGAAAACAGTATAAAATAAGAAACATATCGTACGATGGAAATACCGTTTTTACAACCGATTTCCTGAATGCGCGCCTCGGATTTAAGAAAGGCGACATCTACGATCAGGAAAAATTTGAAAGAGCAATCAATGCCTCCGAAAAACAGGATGATATCAGAACCCTTTATATGGATAAAGGATTTCTCGGCATTAGAATAGACACAAAGGAACAAATCGTTCAGCCCGATTCGGTTGACCTTAACGTTCAGATTGTTGAGAACAGCCGTTTCAAAATTGACAGGATTGAAATTACAGGCAACGATAAGACTAAAGACAAAGTTATAAGAAGAGAACTCTATACTATACCGGGCGATTATTTTAACAAAAGCAACGTTATGAGGAGCATCCAGCAGTTATCCCAGCTCCAGTATTTCCAGCCCGAATCGCTTCAGAAAGAAGGGGTTACACCTCAAATCGCTTCGGACAGCACAGTTAACCTCATTTATAAGGTGACCGAAAAATCTTCCGATTACCTTAACGCTTCCATCGGGTATAACGGCACTTGGGGCTTCAGCGGCTCGCTCGGCTTTACTTTCTCCAACTTCTCTCTTGCCGAACCTTTCAGAGTAGGCGGAGGACAGATTCTTAATTTCGACTGGACATTCGGCGTAGGCAATTATTACAGAACATTTACTTTAGGATTTACCGAACCCTGGTTTATGGATACCCCCACTTCACTCGGGTTTGAGGTTTTTGATACGCGCCAGCGATATTATATGGATCTTCAGCAGACTGGTCTTACCGGCAGAATTGGGCGCCGGCTTACATGGCCCGATGACTACTTCTATATTCAGGGTATGGCACGCTACCAGCACAACGATATTATTGACGGTGCCGGATATTACGTTCCCGGAGTTTCCGACCAGTATACATTAGGTTTTACTATTACCCGTAACGATATTGATAACCCTATCTTCCCTACCATCGGGTCTAAAATTATTTTCGACGCACAGTTATCGGGCGGGTTCCTGCCGGGCAACGTAGATTATAATAAGTACGAATTCCGTGCCGAATGGTACCGTCCTGTATTCAATTCCAACCGGTTTGTTCTCTATACACTGGCCGATTTCGGCTACATAGACGAACTTGAGAAAAACACCCCAATTCCCTATTTTGACTTATTCAATATGGGGGGCAACGGACTTATGTATAATACCATTCCTCTCAGGGGTTACGATGACAGGTCTATCGGTCCCAAGCAGGGGGGGCGTGCTTTTATGAAGTACACCATGGAGTTCAGGACTTCCCTTGCATTAGAACCGATTCCGATATATCTTTTAGCTTTCGCCGAAGCGGGTAATGCTACTTTAACGCTTCACGAGCTCGATTTTACGAATTTGAGGAAATCTGCAGGTATTGGCGCCCGTATTATGCTTCAGCCGGTAGGGCTTATCGGTTTCGATTACGCTTACGGGTTCGACAGGTTAAAAGTTGACGGCAATAAACCGGGGTGGATGTTCCATATTCAGTTCGGTAAAGGTTTTTAATTTATTTTATTTAATTTAACATAATGAGGTATAAAGTGAAAAAATTATCATTACTCTTCTTCCTTTTAATAGCATCAACTTCTTTATTTGCGCAGGCGCAGACAGCACCCCAGAGAATTGGTTATGTCGATTCAGGCGTTATTATGCAGCAGTTCCCCGAAGCAGTTAAAGCCAGCAGCGACCTTGAAGCTCTTAGAATTAAATATGGTAAACAGCTCGACAGCATGTCTACAGCTTTAAAAACTGAAGTTGCCGATTTCCAGAAAAAAGCCGCTACAATGAAAGCCGAACAGCAGAAAGAAACACAGAATAAATTATTGGCTAAAGACCAGGCTCTTCAGCAGTTTCAGCAGGATAAATCGAATGAATTAAACACAAGAAGAGACCAGATGCTTGCTCCTATCAAGGAAAAAATCTTCAAAGCAATCGAAGAAGTTGCCAAAGGAGAAAACCTCAACTTCGTATTCGATAAAGTAGGCGATGTTGTTCTTTTATATGCCGATTCTTCTTCGGACATTACCTACAAAGTGCTCGATAAATTAAAAAGAGGCAAATAATAATATTTAGGAATTATTCCTATGAAAAAAATTCTTTTTTTAACCGCTTTCTTCCTTTGTGCCGCTTCCATGCAGGCGCAGCTTAAAATCGGCTATATCGATTCCGATTTCATACGCAAACAACTCCCCGATTTCCAGGATGTTGACAAGCGTATGGATACTTATGTTAAGGAATGGAACGATGAAATTGCCAAGATGGAAAAAAACTGGAAAGAGAAATATGACGATTACGACAAACGGAAACTCCTTCTAAGCGATCAGAAACGCGTGGAACTTGAAGCAGAACTCCAGGCCCTCGAAAAGAAAATGATTGACCTGAGACAGAGCAAATACGGTCCCAGCGGCGATTTCCAGAAAAAACAGGAAGAGCTGTTAAAACCGGTTCTCGATAAAGTGAACAAGGCTGTCAAAAAAGTTGCCGAAGAAAATAATTTCGATTTTATATTTGACAGAAGCGGAGATATTCTGTTTATTTACGCAAAAGAACAATACGATGTGACAAATCTTGTTCTTGAAAAATTAAAATGAGAATCTATGGAAATAAGTTTGAAAGATGCCGCCGATTTAATCGGCGGCAAAATATTTGGAAACGGACATATTACCATTTTAAATGTCGCTAAAATTGAAGACGCCCTGCCGGGCGATTTGACGTTTTTATACCTTCCCCTATACTACAAATACTTCCCTGCCACCAAAGCCTCTGCAATAATTGTTAAACCCGATTTTGAAAGAACCCGCGACGACATCTCCTATATCGTCTGCGATAATCCCAATATCGCTTTCCAGAAAATAATTATGCATTTCTTCACCCCCGAAGTTAAACATTTCGGCATCGATGAATCGGCTTTCGTGCATCCTGCGGCGCAGCTGGGTAAAAACGTTTCAATTGGCAAAAATGCGGTTATTTCCGAAAACTGTGTAATTGGCGATAACTCGGTAATACTCCATAATGTTACAATCATGGAAAACGTAAAAATTGGCTCTAACACCCTTATATACTCCAATGTGTCCGTAAGGGAAAAATGCGAGATTGGGAGCAATGTAATTATACACAGCGGAACCGTAATAGGCTCAGACGGATTCGGATTCCAGCCCGACGCTAAAGGTGTGTTCCATAAAATTCCGCAGATTGGAAATGTAATTATTGAAGACGATGTTGAGCTCGGCTCAAACGTTTCGGTAGACCGTGCCGCGCTCGGCTCTACAATTATCAAAAAAGGGGTTAAGATAGACAATCTGGTACAGGTTGCCCACGGTGTTACTATTGGCGAAAACACGGTAATTTCGGGGCAGGCTGGTATTTCGGGGAGCGCTAAAATAGGGCGCAACTGCATGCTAGGGGGGCAGGTAGGCGTAGCGGGGCACCTCGAACTGGGCGATTTTGTTCAAGTAGGCGCTCAATCGGGCATTTCAAAATCGCTTACCAAACCGGGCGCGTATATGGGAACTCCCGCTATTGAAATTAAAAAGTTTTTCAGGCTTAATGCCCACAACCACAACCTGCAGGAATATGCCGATAAGATTAAAACTCTCGAAAACCGTCTGCAGGAATTAGAAGAAAAGATTAATAAATTAAATCAAGGAAATAAATCTTAATGTTAGAACTCCAGCGAACTATTGGAAAAGACGTGTCTATTTCAGGGGTAGGGCTTCATACCGGAACCTCCTGTACAATGACATTCAAACCGGCGCCTGTTAATTCGGGCATTAAATTCGTCAGAATTGATCTCGGTGGCAATCCCGAAATTCCGGCTAATGCCGATTTTGTTGTAGACGTTTCCAGAGGCACTACTCTTGGCGTTGGCGATGCTAAAGTATATACTGTTGAACATGTTCTGGCCGCTATTGTAGGGCTGCAGATAGATAATATGACTATTGAGCTTAACGGAATTGAACCTCCCATCGGGGATGGAAGCTCGATGCCTTATGTTGATAAATTAATGGAAGCCGGCTTTGTTACACAGGATGAGCCTAAAGATTATCTTATAATCGACCAGACGGTGCAGTTCCACGACGAAGAAAGACAGGTGGATATAGTTGCCCTTCCGCTGGACGGATACAGAATGACTGTTATGGTAGATTATCAGAACCCGGCGCTAGGAAGCCAGCATACAGGCATGTTCGATCTTGAAGCCGAATTTGTTTCCGAATTTGCTCCGGCGCGTACTTTCTGTTTCTTAAGCGAAGTTGAAGCTCTTGCCGATCAGGGGCTTATTAAAGGGGGAAACCTCGAAAACGCCGTTGTTATTATAGACCATGAAATTGACCAGCCCGGATTGGATAAACTTTCAGAAAGGCTAAGCCTTACAAAGAAACTTGAACTTAAGGACCCGGGGCTTATTACAAGCGATACCTTACGGTTCCGCAACGAACCGGTTAGGCATAAACTTCTCGATCTGCTTGGCGACCTTGCTCTTATTGGCACCCCTATTAAAGCGCAGATTCTTGCGGCGCGCCCCGGCCATAAAGCCAATGTCGAGTTCGCAAAGAAAATAAGAAATTTGTACCACCAGAAAAAACTTGTTAAAAAATTCCAGCATGTTAAAAAACAGGGGGTTGTTCTGGATGTTAACGCAATTCAGAAGATTCTCCCCCATCGTTATCCTTTCCTTCTTGTGGATAAGATAACACACCTTGAACTGGATAAAAAAGTTATAGGCATTAAGAACGTTACAATGAACGAACATTTCTTCCAGGGGCACTTCCCCGGCGCTCCCGTTATGCCAGGCGTTCTTATAATTGAAGCACTGGCTCAGTGCGGAGGTATTCTGTTACTTAACTCTATTAAAGAACCGGAGAAAAACCTCGTCTTCTTTATGAGCATTAATAATGTAAAATTCAGAAAAACAGTTACACCGGGGGACCAGCTTGTTCTGGAAGTAGAAATGGTAAGCAAAAAATCGCGCTATTTTTCGGTGCGCGGCGCCGCTTACGTAGATAACACCCTTGTGGCCGAAGGCGACTTTATGGCCGCGGTTATTCCAAGGGATTCTAATAACTAAAATTTAATTTACTATGAATAATATTCATCCTACTGCTATTATAAGTTCAAATGCTAAATTGGGGGAAAACATTGAAATTGCCCCCTTTGTATTAATTCATGACGACGTTGAGATAGGAGACGGCTGTTACATAGGCCCGCATGTTACGGTTAATAATGGCGCCAGAATTGGCAATGGCGTTAAAATTTATCAGGGAGCTTCAATTTCGCACGTTCCCCAGCATAAAAAATACAATAACGAACCCACCCTCTGCATTATAGGCGATAATTCTACAATTCACGAATTCGCATCAATTCACAGGGGCGCCGATACAGGTAAAACTGAACTTGGCAAAAACGTTCTTGTTATGGCTTATGCCCACGTTGCGCACGACTGCCGTATTGCAGACCATGTAATACTTTCCAACGCGGTTCAGCTTGCAGGTTTTACACAGATTGACGAGTGGGCTATTATAGGGGGCTCTGTTCCTGTGCACCAGTTTACCCGCATTGGAAGGCATGCTATGATTGGGGACGGATACAAGGTAGGGCGCGATGTTCTCCCCTACACCCTTGCCGCCGGCGAACCGTTAAGCTATTACGGCCTCAATAACGTAGGCTTGAAAAGAAGAGGCTTTTCGGAAGAGCAGATTAATTCAATCAAAAAAGTATATTCAATTGTTTATGACCCCGCATTAAACGTTTCGCAGGCAAAAGATAAACTGAAGGACGAGATGCCCGGCAATGAATACGCACTCGAAATAATTGATTTCATAAATAACAGCAAAAGGGGCATAATTACAAGGTAACTATTATGGTAAATATTCATCCAACAGCTATTGTAAGTCCCAAAGCAAAACTTGGGCAGAACGTTACCGTATCTCCCTTTGCAATTATTCATGAGAATACCGAAATAGGAGACGATTGCGTTATCGGGCCCCGTGCGGTTATATATCCTTACACAACACTTGGCAATAACGTGCGCATTTCACATTCGGCCTCAATTGGACACATACCGCAGGACCTTAAGTTCCATAACGAAATAACCACATGCAAAATTGGCAGCAATTCGGTCATTCACGAATTTGTTACAATTCACCGGGGCACCGAAGCTTCGGGCGAAACCATTGTAGGCGAAGAAGCTTTTATTATGGCTTACAGCCATGTAGCCCACGATTGCGTTATTAAGGAAAAAGTTACTATTGCCAACTGCACTCAGATTGCGGGGCATGTAACAATAGAGCGCAATGCGGTTATAGGGGGACTAGCAAAAATAAGGCAGTTCACACGCATTGGTAAATTCTGCATGATTCAGGGCGGGCGCGGCGTTACTAAAGATGTTCCCCATTATATTCTCGTTGGGGGCAAGGATGTCGAGTTCGGCGGATTGAACAAAATAGGATTGAAAAGAAACGGATTCAGCGACGACCAGATAAACGTTATTAAGCAGGTATATACTTATTTATACGGATCCAATATGAATGTATCGCAGGCAAAGCAAAGGATTCTTTCCGAATTCGGCAGCGACCCTGCGGCAATTGAAATTGTTGATTTTATAAACCAGAGCAAATCGGGAATTATTTAAATTATGGTTTGGCATTTGATTGAAACGGGTGCAAATACCGGGAAATACAATATGGATTACGACATTGAACTGGCGCGTAAATGCGGCGGCGATGAGGGTTATTTCAGGCTCTACACATGGAATCCATACTGCATTTCGCTGGGCGCAAACCAGAATATAAATGAAATTGATTTAGAAAAGGCCTCTGCCGATTCCATTGACTGCGTGCACCGCCCTACCGGGGGCAGGGCAATTCTTCACGCCGAGGAAATAACTTATTCGGCAGTTCTCCCCTACTCTGCTTCCTATTCGGCAAAAGATATTTACGCTAATATTTCAATTGCCCTGCTTGAAGGATTAAAGCTTTACAATCCCCTTTTAGGTGAAGCAGAACTAGAAGGTGTACAGCCTAATTTCCCCGATCTGCTTAAATCCCCTTCGGGCATGCTTTGCTTTGCAAGCACCGCAAAAAGTGAAATTAAGTACAAGGGGAAAAAACTTGTAGGCAGCGCGCAGCGTAAAATGGAAAAGATTGTGCTTCAGCACGGTTCTATTCTATGCGGCACTTTCCACCGGAAACTGCCCGGGTATCTAGTTTGTTCGGATGCCGAAAAGAATATTCTTACCGATGAACTTAATGGAAAAACTACCGAGATTGAGACTATTCTTAACGAACCGGTAGATTATAGTAGGTTAAGCAAATGTCTTGTAGAAGGATTTGAGAAACATTTTAAAATAAAATTTAACAACACTATAAGTGTACTACAATGAGCGTAGAAGTCGATTTTAGACGTATAACAACCAAAACCCTTCAGGTGCTAAAGCATAAGGGAATTAAAATAACAGCCCTTACCGCATACGATTTTATTACGGCTAAACTGCTTGATAACGCGGGCATAGACCTGGTACTTGTAGGAGATTCGCTAAGCAATGTTTTCCAGGGGAATGAAACCACCCTACCCGTTACTATGGACGAAATGATTTACCATACCAAGGCTGTATGCAAAGGTATTGAACGGGCAATGGTTGTTGTGGATATGCCGTTTATGTCGTACCAGACCAACGTAGACGAGGCATTCCGCAATGCGGGGCGTATTTTAAAGGAAACACCCGCCGGCGGCGTTAAGCTAGAAGGGGGCGAACGGGTTGCAGAATCGATTAGGAAAATTACCGATGCCGGTATTCCCGTTATGGGGCATATTGGGCTTACACCGCAGAGCATACACCAGTTCGGAAGCTATAAAGCCAGAGGCAAGGATATTGAAGAAGCCGACCAGATAATTAACGATGCAGTAGTTCTTGAACAGGCCGGCGCGTTCGCCATTGTTCTTGAAAAAATTCCTATGGAACTGGCCGAGAAGGTGACTAAAAAATTAAAAATTCCAACAATCGGCATTGGCGCGGGAATGCATTGCGACGGACAAATTCTTGTTACCCCCGATATGCTTGGGCTTAATGTTAATTTCCATCCCCGTTTTGTGCGCCATTACGCGGAACTTGCTAAGACAATCGATTCTGCCGTAAGGCAGTATATCGAAGACATTAAGAACAATCAGTTCCCTACCGATAAGGAGAGCTATTAAAAACAGACTAATTCTTCCTATGCGAAAAATAACTACATCACTGTTTTTTCTCGTTTTCTCTGTTCTGGTCTTTGGCCAGACAGGGCAAAAATTTGAAACAATGCTGGACGGGATTACGGTTCAGGATATCTGCGGCGACGGCCAGAATCTTTGGATTGCTACGAACGGGTCAGGCATTTTCAAATACAACATTAAAACCAAAACACTCGAAAATTACTCAACTTCCAACGGAGCCATAAAGCACGATTTTTTCTTCTGCCTGGCGGCGAATGAAAATTATGTTTGGGCCGGCTCTACAGACGGATTATTTATTTTCGACAAAAAAACCGGAAGGTGGACCTCGCGCAAGTTCGGCAAAGGGGGCCAGTTAGGCAACTGGATTAGAAGCCTTGCATACGATAAATACGAAAATGTAGTATGGATTGGAAGGTTTCAGTACCTTACCCGTTATAACCTGCGTACAAAGCAGTTTGAAGATTTCGACCTTACACGCAGAGGAATTGAAAAAACAAACAATATTAAAAAGGTTGCTGTAGACGGCGACAGCCTTGTATGGTTCGGTTCCGAGGCAGGGCTGCATAAATACAACAAAAAGAAAAACATTATGGATCCGAATTCCATTGTGTTTTATGATACAAGATTTAATTATTTTAACGGCGAAGGGGATGAAGTTTCAATCACATCCCTATTGTTCGAACAGAAGAATTTGTGGATCGGGCTAGATGAATTTATAACCCCCGACAGGCCGCAGTTCAATATAGGCGGTTTATATAAATTCGACAGAAAAAATGACTGGCGCCGTTTCGACGCTTCGACAGGGCTTGCGGGCAACGGCATTTTCTGTCTTGAAAGAACCGGCAATTATATTTGGGCCGGATTATACCAGTTCGGGCAAAGCAGTAAAGTTTCATACGGAAGAGGAATTGCTTTGATTAACAGGCTTACAAATCAGGTGCGTGTTCTCAACGATCCCGATATTCCGGCTACTGTATATTGCATGTATTTCGACGGTTCTGTTATGTGGCTGGGTACCAATAACGGAATTGTTAAAATTCCTATCACCAATAAATTCGCGTCTATTACAAAAGGGGCTAAATAATGCATTCTATTTCAAAGGAAAGATTAATTGAATTAAAGAATAACTTCGGCGGAAAGAAAATTGCAGTTGTTGGCGATTTAATGCTGGACGGGTATTTCTGGGGCAACGTAAGCCGTATTTCCCCCGAAGCGCCTGTGCCGGTAGTTGAAGTTGACGATGAATTTTTCCGTTTCGGAGGCGCGGCCAACGTGGCTTTGAATATTCTTAAGCTCGGCGGAATCCCCTTCCCAATCGGCATTACAGGCAGCGATTCCAACGGCGCTATTTTTTCGGCTCTACTTAAAGAGAACAATATTACCGATAAGGGAATTATAAAGGATCCGTCGCGTCCGACTACAACTAAGACACGGGTTATTGCAAACAGCCAGCACGTTGTAAGAATCGATAAAGAGAACAAGCTCCCTGTTTCGCCTGAAATTGAGGATAAAATTATAAATCTATTTAAGAGCAGGGCTGAAGACCTGGATGCCGTAATACTTGAAGACTACAACAAGGGCGTGCTTACTGAAAGAGTTATAAAGGAAATAATTTCCATTGCCAAAGAAAAAAAGATAGCTGTAACTGTAGACCCCAAGTTCCACAATTTCTTTTCTTATACCGGTGTAACAGTATTCAAGCCAAACAGAAAAGAGACTGAAGACGCTCTGGGCATGAAGCTTCGCACCGATGCCGACATTGAAAAAGCGGGCAATATACTGCTTGATAAGCTTAAAGCTGAATATGCATTGGTTACACTTGGCGAAGGGGGCATGGCATTATTCCAGCAGGGCAAGCCTCATTCCAAGGTAGCAACAAAAGCCCGTAAGGTAGCCGATGTATCGGGCGCCGGCGATACTGTAATATCCACTCTTACAATGGCCCTCGTATCGGGCGCGGCTATTGAAGAAGCTTCGTACCTGGCAAATTATGCCGGCGGCATTGTATGCGAGGAAGTAGGAATTATACCAATTGAAATTGAAAAACTTTTCCGAAACGTAATGGAAGACGAGGATTAATATGATTTTAACCGCCGATGAATTTTTGCCTATTCGAAAGAAGCTTAAGGAAGAAAAGAAAAAAATTGTTTTTACCAACGGATGCTTCGATATACTCCACGCGGGGCATGTAGATTACCTTAATAAAGCCAAAGCCATGGGGGATATTCTTCTGGTTGCACTTAATTCCGACTCCTCGATTAGAAGGATTAAAGGGGAAAAGCGCCCTGTAGTAAACCAGGATGAACGCGCTTTTATTATGGAGAATCTTAAATGCGTTGATTATGTTACTTTTTTTGACGAAGATACACCTGCGGAAATTATTGAAAAACTGGTGCCCGACATTTTAGTTAAAGGAGCCGACTGGAGCATTGACAAGATTATTGGAAGAAATGTAGTCGAGAAAAACGGGGGCGAGGTTAAGACCATTGAATTTGTTAATTTTCAATCAACTTCTAAGATAATAGAAACTATAATTGAACGGTATAAAGATTAGTTTTGAGAAAAAAGAAAGAAAAGTCCAAGAGAAGTTTAGGCAGGAAAATCTTCAACGGAATCATAGGCTTCTTTGCCGTGATAATACTTCTATTTGTCCTTTTGATTGGTTTTTCGCAGACTTATTCTTTCAGGGAGATGCTGAGGAAGAAAATAACCGCCGAATTCAACCTTAATACAGGCGGCCGTTTAAGCATAGGCAAAATTGAAGGCACACTATTAACAACCCTAACAGTTCGCAATCTTTCCATAACTGTAGATAACGACACTCTCCTTTCGGCTGAAAAGATTAATCTATTCCTCAGTCCTCTGCAGATATTGCTTAACCGTGTTTATATACGCGATTTTCAGTGCAGCAACATGAAACTTGCGCTTCTGCAGGATTCAACCGGGCAATGGAACTTCACCAAACTTTCAAAGCAGAAAGACACTACAAAATCAGAAAGTTTTATCGAATCGTTTCAGGTCAATAATATCGATATTAAGAATCTCCACTTTATACGCAAGTCATACGAGAACCTGAAAACAGACACAAAATATGACTTGATTAATTTTAAGGACCTGGATATAGACAAAATCAACATCAACGCGTCGGCATCGGGCAGCATAAAAGAGAACGATTATGTTCTTAAGCTTAACAATTTTTCGCTTCAGCCGAACCTGAAAAAATTCACCGTCAACCGTGTCAGCGGAGAGTTTGCAATCAACACAAAATCGATGGCGGTTAAGAATTTCAGGATTGAAACCGACAGCACAGACATTAACCTTACAGCCCGGCTGGACAGTGTAAACATTTTTAAAGGCATTACGCTTGAAGATTTTAAGAACTACCCGGCTCAGGTTCAGCTCGATGTAAAATCATTCTGGTTCGATGACCTCTCCTCTTTTATACAGGCCACCGATATACTTAAGGGAAGGCCCTCGCTTAAACTTGTGGCAGACGGAAAGTTCGGGGCAATTAACGTACGCGAGCTGCATTTAAAATACCGCAATACCGAATTCAATATAAGGGGAAGGCTGCTCAGGCTTAATACCCCCGAATCGATGTATATCGACGCGCAGATTCAAAAAGGAGAAGTAAACTATAACGACGTCCTTTATCTGCTTCCCAAATTCAGTCTACCCGTATTTAAGGATCTTGCAGCTAAAAACATAGATATTACCTTCAAAGGGGAACCGACAAGATTCAACTCCAAATTTTATTCTGAAATAGACGGCGGTATTATAAATGCCGATGCCTACCTGAATGTAAAAGCACCTAAAATTGAATATAATATTAAGCTTGTTACAGATAAACTGAATTTCAAACCGGCAACCGGCTTCGATACAGAAATTAATTCCGTTTCTACGCTCGAAGGCAAAGGAGTAAGGCCCGAAGATTTGGAATCGAAATTCTCCTCTGAAATATCGAATTCGAAAGTTCAGAATAACGTTGTGCACGATTTTAAAATTACCGCCAACGGTTCAGCCGGCAATATAATGCTTAACTTCAACACTGCTATTAATAACCTTAAAGGCACTCTTTCAGGCTCGTTCGATTTTACCCAACCCGAGATTCCCAAATACAACATAGCGGGCAAATTCAATTCGTTTAACTTATACCAGTTTACTGCCGATTCAACTCTCGATTCGAGGCTCAATTTCGGAATATTCGCGCAGGGGGAAAAATTCAACCTCGATAGCCTTAAGAGCGATATTACGGTAAATCTTGAGACCTCTTCCTTTAATGACCGTCCGATACCCACTAGCCAGTTAAGGCTTGTAGTTGATACCGAGAATGAGACAAAAAAAATAGACCTCATTTCTCCTTTCGTCGATTTTACATTCACAGGCAAATTCTCCCTTAAAAAAGCAATCGATCTAATCCGCTACGAAGCATCCACAATTACAAAAGTAATAGCCGATAAGGCCAGCGAATTGAATCCCCTAAGTGTAGTGCAGAATGCAGGAGCTTCAGTTAAAGAGGAAATAACCATCCCCGATATTGTTCAATATGATTTGAATATTGATTATGTCTTTTTCTTTAAGGACCTGGACCCTTTCGCACAGCTATTTAATGCCAAACGGCTCGATCTTTACGGCAAGGGAAAGGGTTCAATTAAAAACGACAAGTATAATTTCTCCCTTTCGGTAAATCTGCAGGTGGATAATTTTGTTAAGATGAACGGGGGCCCATCCCCTATTTATATTTCGGGGCTCGAAGGGGATTTCAAATTCAGCCGCAACAACAACACACTTTCGTTCGATAATCTATTCGGAGCTGTTTCTATAAGCACCGACCGGTTTTATTATTTTAACGATTACAAGAATTTAAATGCCGACTTAACATTCAACCAGAGCAAGTTATTCTTTAACACCTCATCCGAAATCGATTCCCTCTGGAACGCTGAATTTGAAGGGAAGGCATCATTTTCGGCACAGGCACAGGAAATTGAATTCGACAGGGCTGTTGTTACCAACCAGGGTATTGAATGGAAAAACAGCGCTCCTTTCTTCCTTTCATTCGCCGCTGACCATTTTCAGCTGAACGGACTTTCGCTCGTAAATAAAAACTCAGCAATTAATATTACAGGACAGATATTTAACATTGGAGATGTAAACGGTGATATTAAACTTACAAATATCTCCCTTAAGGAATTCAACAAGATGTTTCCCAAGGCAAACAACCCCTTTAACGGCAATGTTAATATCGATGCCAAAATAAGGGGCACTATGGGGGAACCGCTTATTGATGCTTCTATCAATATAAACGGGCTTGGCATTAAAAACCAGAAAACCGGCAACCTGTTCTGCAACATTAATTACGCCGCAAAAGATTTTAAGACCAGCCTGGTTCTTCTCGACTCACTGAATAATAATAAAGACCCTCTCCTATCGTTAAACGGCAGCGTGCCGTACGATTTAAGTTTCAGGAATATTGAAAAGAGAATGGTTGAGGAGAAGGAAATTAATTTAGTACTTAAATCGAAGCGTTTTGATATAAGCAATCTGGGGGATCTGCTCCCTCTTGTAGTAGAACAGCAGGGAATATTGGAATCGGACTTGAAAATAACCGGCACGGTAAACCAGCCGGTATATGCGGGCTTTTTCAGGGTAAAACAGGGTAAAGTTACAGGCAGGCTTAATAATATGAATTACAACTGCGGTCTGCGCGTCGATTTTAACGGCTCGGATATAAAAGTGGACAGCCTTTTGGTTCAGAATACCCCCGATTCCAAATATATAGGTACAATGAGAGGAACCGGCTCGGTTGTTATGAAAGGTCTGGATATTTATAAAATGGATATTAATATGAATGGGGACCTTGATGTATACAGCGAAAGATCGCGTGCGGTAACACCGTTTTTCTACGGGGACCTTTTTGTTGCTACAGACGGGGGGCTTCAGTTTAACCTTAATAACGGAAACGCAATGCTTACCGGCAAGCTTCTGCTTAAGGAAACCAATTTAATTTTTACTACCGGGCAGGATGCAAGCAGCGTAAGCAATTCAAACGACATTAAATTCATTTACTTATCCGACCCCAGCAAGACAGACGATAAGGAAGCGGAATTCAGGAAAATTTTCGATTACCAGAACGGCAGTAAATCAAGCAATTCAACCCAGAGCAAATTCGGTTATAACATTTCGGTTACTACCCAGAACGACGCAAATATTGTAATCGTTTTTTCGAACCTTGCTGATAGGAAGCTGACCATCCGTTCGACGGGAAGCCTTACATTTAAAAGCGATTCAGGCACTCAGGGGCAGTTAATCCTGCTTTCCGGTTCTAATCTCGACTTTATAAAAAGTTTTCAGGCCACCGGGAAGGTTTTCTTCGAGAACCTGATATCGAACCCTAACCTGGATATTATTGCCACATACAGCAGCGATTATACTCCCCCCGGAACTGATAAGCCCTTAAAGTATGTTGTTAAGATGAACTTGAAAGGGACAATAGACCAGCTTTCGGTGAATATGGCAAAGGATAAAGGAAAATTTGAAATATATAACGATCTCGGCATTCAGGGAGAGCAGAAAATTCAGGGTGCCGACGATAACGACGTAATATCATTTATTCTTACGGGTAAATTTAAGAATGACCTTACACAGACCGATAAAACCGACCTTGCAACAAAATTAGGAAGCAATGTTACCACATCCCTTCTCGGATCACTCTTAACCAACTTTCTCAATTCAGCCGTTGGCGATCTTGTTCAGAGTTTTTCAATTGACCCGGACCACCCCGACCGGCTCTCTTTATCGGGCAGGTATAAAAATCTTGAGTACAGGTTCGGAGCATCTACAAACGCGCTGCAGGATTTCCGTTATATGGATCTTGAGCTTCAGTACCCTATATTCTCAAATGTATGGGCGCGCTACGAAAGAAAAGACCCGATACTGAAGACTTCAGTTCTGGAAAAGAAAATTGACGAAATTGCATTTAAATTAAGGTTTTTCTTCTAATGAAAAATAAAATACAGGCATTCTTTAAAAAAAATCCCGGTTTATTTATTAAACCTAAGGATTTAGCCGACAGGCTTGAACTGGAAAACGAATATGAATATGAACAGCTTAAACAGGTTCTCTATCAGCTGGCAAAAGAGGGCTTTCTCGAAAAGAACGGAAAGCGCTACAGGCTCAACAGAAAAAGTGCCGAAAAGCTTACAGGCGCATTGCAGATTGTAAGGGATAAAAATTTCGGTTTCGTTAAAACAGCCGTTGGCGAAATATTCATTTCGGAAAAATTCCTTAATACCGCATTCGACGGTGATACCGTTGAAGTTTCCCTTTTCGCCCGCAGGAGAGGCAAAAACCTTGAAGGGCAGATTGTAGATATTATAAAAAGAAAAAGGGACGAGGTTGTTGGCACACTTCACAGAACCGATTCATTTTATTTTGTTGAACCGGATGATGCCTCATTTCACAGGAATATTTACATTCATCCATCGCGGCTTAAAGGTGCCGAGGTTGGCGATAAAGTTTTAGTGCATAATCTCTACTGGCAGAAGGCAAACTTAAACCCCGAAGGGGAAATAAAAGACACGCTCGGCAAGGCGGGCAGTTACGATGCCGAGATAGCATCTATTGCGCTCCAATTCGATTTGAGCTACCGTTTCCATAAGAGAGTGCTTAAGGAAGCCGAAAGCATTCCAGATGAAATTCCGCAGGAGGAGATTAATAAAAGGCTGGACCTAAGGGAAAAAGATATTTTTACAATTGACCCGAAGGATGCGAAGGATTTTGACGATGCGGTTTCAATTGAAAAGAACGATGCCGGCAATTTTATTGTGGGCATCCACATTGCGGACGTAAGTCACTTTGTAAAGGAAGGAGGCCCTATATACAACGAAGCGCTTAAAAGGGGCACCAGCGTTTATCTTGTAGGCAAGGTTATTCCAATGCTCCCCGAAAGGCTTTCGAATAAAATTTGCTCCCTTGTGCCCAACGAAGACAGGCTTACATATTCGGTAATTGCCGAACTTACTACCAGGGGCAAACTGGTAAGCTACGAGATAAAGAAAAGTATTATCAACAGCAAAAGAAGGTTTACCTACGAAGAAGTTCAGGAAATTCTTGAAAGCGGCAAGGGGGATTATTCTGCCGAACTTCTCCAGATGAATAAACTGGCAAAGACAATGCGCCAGAAGAGGGTTAAAAGCGGAAGTATAAACTTTTTTACCCCCGAAATAGAATTTACACTTGATAAAACCGGCAAGCCGGTAGATATTACTATTAAGGAAATAAGGGAAAGCCACAACCTTATTGAAGAATTTATGCTGCTGGCCAACCAGATTATAGCCGGCCATGTGAAAAAATTAGAGAACAAAAACCTAATTCCGTTTGTTTACAGGGTACACGATTTGCCTGAAAAGGATAAAATTTACGAATTCGCCCGTTTTGTTAAATCGTTAGGCTATTCGTTCGATCCTAAAGAGGCGAATAACTCGAAACAGTTCCAAAGACTGTTCGATGAAATTAACGGCACCGAAGAGGAAGCGGTAATTAACGAAATTGCTATCAGGTCTATGGCTAAGGCGGTTTATTCGGTAAATAATATCGGGCATTACGGATTGGGTTTTAAAAACTACACCCATTTCACCTCCCCTATCAGAAGATTCCCCGATCTTATAGTCCATAGACTAATTTATGAAATTGTAGAAAAAAATAATTTCAAGAAGCATTCTTTGGAAGAGCTTGATGATATATGCGATCA
>DAHYUM010000159.1 GCA_027398005.1 bacterium | reverse complement strand
TGAAAGATATTCAATTGCGCCCCTGTAATTAAATAATGCGCTGTTTGTCATACCCAGATAAAATGCCTCTTCCCCCGTCAGTTCCCCTTCGTAGCCCATATAGGCCATCGCCGCATCTTTATATTTCCCCTCGAAATAATTCTTTTTAAGGTCATTAAGGCGGGCAAGGTTTTTATCTTCTTTTGTAGTCTGCGGAAGAATTGCCCCTGTTAACAGAAACAGTATAATAATAACTTTTTTCATTTTACCCCCTTTCTGTAAAAAAGCCGTCAAATAATAATTCCCCTTCCATAAACGTGAAGCAGGAATTCTACATCTTACTTTTAAAGATTCTTTTACAGGAAAAATGTTACTGCTAAAAATAGATTTTTATTCAACCGAGGCCAGCACGGCGTCCTGAATAAAATATAATTCCTCAGCATTAAATAATTTAGCACCGTTTCCGGGTGCGGGTGCGGCTGTAAGTTCGTAAAACTGATTTCCATACTTAAAAACCGCGGTGCGTACCGGGGCTCCGTATTTGTTTTTATAGATATAAATGGCGCATTTAGTATTGCCATAATCGGCCATTTCAGTACTTCCCGTTTCACCGTAATCCTTCCCCAGTGAAATTTTCTTGAATTCCCTGCTGTACTTAAGGGCCGCTTCAAGCTCGTCGCCCCCGGCTTCCTTAATAGCGGCGCCGTCAATATTAAGCCGCGTAAAGTTCATCGTTTCTGAACGGTCGTCTTTTAAAATCCACAAATCGGAATAATTATTTTCGTTATCAACAGACGTATACCAGCCTGCAGGCACTTTAATCTTCAGCCCTGTGGTATTCGCTTTTACCGTCTCGTTTGTAAGAACACGGCTGTATTCCGAAATTCCCCTTCCCGAAGAGCATCCGCCTACAACTAAAATCGACACTAATAACGCCGGGGATAATATATTTCTTACTATTTCTTTACGGTTCATTTTTACTGATTGCTGTTTCTCAAAAATTTAGCGTCGTCAAGACTTAGCATAAGGGATATTCTATGCGATTCCGGCAGGCTTTCAATAGCCGATTGAGCCATTTTAGCGTATGAATAATCGATGTTAAGTTTTGGCAGTTTAATTCCGGCCCCTATTGTAAACTGTTTAACGTCGCTGTATCCCATTCTTACCGCAATTACATTCTTGTAACTGTATTCTACCCCGAAATGCGCGTCAACGCTTACAGGTCCTACATTAAACATAGAAGAATAAGCCCTGTTTTCGAACCGTATGTCGAGATCGAGAGCCGGCTGAAATACGCCCCAAAGCGCGTCTATAAGGTAAGCGCCCCCTGCTTTAACTGTAGGTGTTATTAATTCATTCCTTCCCGTATTCCAGGCTACCAATGTGGTGGTAATATCCTGAATATTAACGCCGAGCATTAATTTTTCGGTAGGCTGATAAAAAGCCCCCAGGTCGAAACCAATTCCGGTCGCGCCGAATTCAGCCAGGTCCCTTCTGATGACTTTCAGGTTAGCGCCCCAGTAAAAATTTTCTGTCTGCCTCTTTGCAAAAGTGAAAAAGAATGCCCAGTCTGTGTTATTGTACTGTGTAATTTTCGAATAATCAAGCTGGTCGGTATGAATATCAAGAATTCCGTCACCGTTGGAATCGATTAAGGCATTTCTCGAATCGGGAATCCCGTCCACGCTTAATCTTATTACGCTTAGCCCGAAGCTCATATCGTTTCCGTAAGGTATGGCTACACCTCCGTAGTTATAATTAACAAGCTGGCCGAAATGCTCTTCGTGCATAAGCGAAATCTGCGGATAATTTATTCTTGCCAGCGCGGCCGGGTTATAATAGCCGGCGGTAACGTCATTAACAACCGCAACGTTAGCGCCCCCCATTCCAAGCGCGCGCCCGCTTACGCCTATTGCTAGAAATTCGCCTCCGTATTTGCCTATTACTGTCTGCCCTTTTACTGCCGATATGGAAATAACAAATAACAGAACTACTGCTTTAATGTACTTCATCTTTACCTTTTGCATAATTTTGATTTAATCCAAATTCAACAATAAACAATATTAAAACAAGGTAATTTTACGGTACCCTTTACCGGAAACATTACTTAATATCAATCAGCGATCTATCATAATTTTCAACATTCTTAAATCCGAGCAGGTTAAGCAAGGTTCCTGCTACGTTGGTAAGACCCGCTCCGGCAAAATCGGCAATTTTATATTCATTGTTGTAGCCGGGATCGTAAATAATAAATGGAACCGGATTTAAAGTATGCGAAGTTTTAACTTCCTTCTTGCCGTTCTTAATAGTGAACATTTCATCGGCATTGCCATGGTCTGCAGTAATTATTGCAATACCGTTCATTGCATCAACTGCTTTTAGAAGTTTTGCAATGCAATCATCAACGGTTTCCACAGCCGTGATAGCGGCTTCCAGTATTCCGGTATGCCCTACCATATCGCCGTTAGCAAAATTAATTCTGCCCCATCTGTACCTGCCCGAGTTATAAAGTTCAAGCGTCTTTTCGGTTATTTCATAGGCTTTCATTTTGGGAGCTTTATCGAACTGAATTTTATCCGACGGTATTTCAACATAGGTTTCAAGGTCTTTATTAATATAGCCCGACCTGTTACCGTTCCAGAAATAGGTAACATGCCCGAATTTCTGGGTTTCGGAAATTGCAAACGAAGGCACGCCCGAATCGCATAAATATTCGCTTACGGTCTTGTCAATATCGGGGGGCTGTACAAGATAATTTTTAGGTATATGAAGGTCGCCGTCATATTCCATCATTCCGGCATAAAAGAGTTTAGGAACTCTTACCCTGTCGAATTCGGTAAATTCGGCTTCGTCGAACGCGCGGGATATTTCAATTGCCCTATCCCCCCTGAAATTGAAGAAGATTACTGCATCGCCGTCTTCAATAGTGCCAACCGGTTTATCATCGTCATTTACTACCACAAACGAATCCATATACTGGTCTGTAATTTTCGGGTCTTCGCTGTAATAAGTTTCCACTGCTTCGGCGGCCGATTTGAAATGGCGGGCTTTGCCTAGTACATGAGCGTCCCATCCTCTTTTAACTATTGTCCAGTCGGCATTATAGCGGTCCATAGTAGTAACCATTCTGCCTCCCCCCGAAGCGATGTAATAATCGAATCCTTTTTCGCTTCTCATTTTAGCAAGCAGTTCCTCGGTCGGTTTTATATATTCAAGTGCGGTTTTTTCCCCTACGTCGCGCCCGTCCAATAAAATATGGAGACGAACTTTCTTAATTCCATTCTCGGCGCATTTATTAATTAGCGAAAAAAGATGGTTAATATGTGAATGAACATTACCGTCCGATAACAGCCCTATAAAATGGACCGTTCCGTTATTCTTTCCGTGTTCAATAATTTTAGACCATTTTTCGGTATGATAAATATTTCCGCTCTGTATAGACTGGTTGACAAGTTTAGCCCCCTGGGCAATAATTCTGCCCGCTCCTAAAGCGTTGTGCCCTACTTCGCTGTTTCCCATATCATCTTCCGAAGGGAGCCCTACTGCAGGTCCATGGGCTTTAAGCTGAGTCTTTAAAGGGGAAGTCATTAATTTATCGAGCGTCGGCGTCTTAGCCAGATATACTGCATTTCCCTCGTATTCCTTACCTAAACCAACCCCATCCATAATAATGAAAAGAAGGGGACCCTTCCGCCCCCCGAAATTTTCTAATTTTTCAAGTTTTAAAGGCATTTTTTCCTCTTTTCTATATATATTCACTCAAATATAGGTATGCAGGTTTTGTTATGCAATTGCCCGGCAGGCAGGGTATGCGTTTAATGTTACAACATGTTTAATGAGGGGGTGTTAAATCATAAATACGGTTCTTAATACAAAATTTCTTCCCTTGCCGTAATATGACTGCGGTTCCCCTTTCGAAATTGGATACCTGTAAGCACTGTTAAAGAGGTTGTAAATCCCCAGTCCAATTTCAATCGATTTTGCGGGTTTGAAATTAAAATTCATATTAACTACAGCAAACGGATTCTGCTTGTTTTCAACACCGGGGAGAGCGGGGGTATTGCGGAATTTCTCTTCGCCGTAGAACTGTCCTTCAAGCGCAATTGATAACATGTCGTTAAGAGTCTTGGTTACTCCCCCCGCTTTTATGCTGTAGAGAGGGGAATTATAAAGAGTTTCATTTGTAACATCATCTTTGGCCGATTGGATTGCGAAATTTAAATAACCGTTAAATTTACCCGAAGAAACATAATTTAATGTAACTTCGGTTCCAAGCGAGTTTATGCCGTTTGAGTTTTTATAATAATCTTCAGGGGTAATTGTAATAAAGTTATTGTATTTACTGTAATAAAGAACTGTCTCAATTTTAAATCTGCCGAATGTATTTTCCCACACCAGCTCAACCGTATTAACCTTTTCCCTTTCCAGTTCAACTATGGTATTGTTGGTGCGGTTAAGAACACTGCTGTGGTAAAAATAATCGTGCAGAAGAGGATTGATAAACGCGCTTCCGAATTGGAGTTTGAATGTTGTTTCGCTGAAAGGATTATAAACTAAAGCCCCTTTACCCAGCAATATTCCGTCGTAATTCTGGTTGGTTTCGTACCTTACACCTAAATTTAAAGTTAATTCAGCGCTTAGGGCATAATCATCCTGCAGATAAAATGCATAGTTGAAATATTTATATTTTGTAGTAGCATAATAATTTTCTTCCGAAGGATATTCCTCCGTTTGCGAAGCAGTGTGCTGCTGGTACTCAATTCCTCCCAGTAATGTATGGTCTCCTGCCCTTAAGGATATATTCCCCTCAAAACCGAAAATAGCCGAAGGAACTTTCTGGATATCAACATTGGGGTCTCCGTCGTAAATCCAATTCCCTTCGTAATAAGAATTATCGTAGTAAACCCTGAACATCGGGCTTAATGCGCCATCGGATAATTTTTCGTACCTGGCTTCGAGAAAGAATCTGTTAAGAAGTGTTTTGTTTTTATCGCTTCCGGGGTCCGAGCCGTAATCGGCAAGGGGCCTTCCGTTATCGGCAATAGAACCGAGAGCCATAAACTTGCAGTTGCCCATCTCAAACTTTCCAAGCAGGTAGAATGTGTTCTTGTAATCGGCTCCTTCTATTTCCTTTCCCTTTTTACCCGCCGAAAAATAGGGTATATACATTACCTGCCCCTCATAATCGGTGTATGAGGTAGATAGGAAAAGGTCGCTTCCGTTTTCGAAAGTCTTTCCGAATGAAACCCGCGCCGAATAAAGATTTAAGAGATCCTGACTTTTATCTAATTTAAATCCGCCCGAAGATGTTATAACGCCCCCTGTATTTGCGGCAACTTCTAATCCTTCAAGGTCTTTCCCCTTTTTAGTTACTATATTAACCACCCCCGTAAAAGCGTTGCTGCCGTAAAGTACCGAAGCGGGACCCCTTATTATTTCTATTCTGGCTACATTCTCAATATCTATTCCAGCTTTAAGACCGGGGAAAAACCACTGGAAATAGCTTTCGTTCATAGTGTGCCCATCAACCAGCCATAGAATATGGCTGTTGAATTTGGCCGGCTCCAGAATTCCCCTGAATCCTATTGATTCATTATTACCGTTTTCGGATGGAATTGAACCTACTACAGTCTTTAGGGCATCCCATATTGTTGAATAGCCGAATGCCTTTATTTCTTCGGATGTTATTACTCTTATTGTAGAGGGGGATTCTGAAATTCTCTGAGGGCGTTTTTCGGCTGTCGTTATTTTTATGTTCATAAGTTCTTCAAGGGACATGTCCATAATATCCTTGTGTTCCTGCCCCGCTACCGGCGAACCTACAATTAAAAATAAATAAGCCGTAATTATAATTAGTAAAACTTTACGCAATCAGAACTCCTTAAAATGTTTCCATCCGTATTACCTGAATACATTATACCTCTATTTCCCGATTAATAATCGATAATTTTGTCTTTAACTTAAATCTATTTTACAATTTAGCATATTAAAGTTCTAAATCAACTTAAGGTTTAAATTATTCCGGAATATTCTATCCGTTTTGCTTCAGGGCAAAATGAAAGTCCCAGTCTGCATTTGAACTTGCCGGGCCGGCAAATTGTTAAATAATTAAACAAATAAAGAGGAAAATATGAGAATTGGAATTCTTGGCTCCGGCTCGGTTGCCCGCTCTCTTGCAGGGGGATTTATAAACCAGGGGCACGATATTATGATGGGTACGAGAGATTCAAATAAATTACGCGATTGGAGTAATTCTATTGACAATAAAGTGAATATCGGTTCATTTGAACAGGCGGCA
>DAHYUM010000158.1 GCA_027398005.1 bacterium | reverse complement strand
TTCCTCCTTCAAGAACGACTTGCCTGTTATTGTAAAGCGGAATATTTTTTTCAATTCCGAATTTTTTCGAAATAAATGAAGGGAACTGTTCATCTTTTTCATAGTCGGAATATTTTGCCCATGCATTAAACTTAAAATTAAAGGAATCTTTTTTTTACAGCTGCGGGATTCTTTGCAAAACAAATAAATCACTATTAGGGAGGATGTGTGAAAAAAGTACTTATTCTGTTTTTATTATTATTTTCTGTTGCGTCTGCTCAAACAGTAAGCGGACCCGAATCGGAGAAAAATCCGAAGCTTTACGTAAACGGAAATTTCTACGAACTTAAGTTCCTTAAAGAGCAGTTACCCGTTGTAGATCTGGTTAACGACAGGAAAGACGCCGATATTCATATTCTTGTTACTTCCCAATCCACAGGTTCGGGGGGTAACGAGTATCTTCTTTACTTTTACGGACAGAACCGGTTCGATAAAATGAACGATACCATTAAAGTTATTACCGAGGTTAACGAATCGGCCGATTTGGTGCGCGGCAAGATTGTACGCGGCATTAAAACGGGAATGTTTAACTACCTCCGCCGCTGGGGGCTCGAAGACCGGATGTCTATCGGTTTTGCGGGCAAGGCCCCCGAAGCACCCGCTCAAAAGGAGGATCCATGGAATCTTTGGGTATTCCGGACTAGCTTCAGCGGCTATTTCAACGGCGAATCTTCTTCGCAATACTCAAGTATTTACGGCTCTTTATCGGCAAGCAGAACCACCGAAGACCTGCGCCTCAGTTTCGGGTTAAGCGGTTCTTATAACGAAAATTCCTACAATTACGATATGGATGGAATCAATTATGAATTCACAAATATTACCCGGAGCCAGAGCTTAAGCGCTTCGGCGGTCAAATCCATATCCGATCACTGGTCCTTAGGGGGATGGAGCAGTGTTTATAAATCCACCTACGGCAATATCGATTTTGAATGGGATCTTTCCACCGGACTAGAATACAATCTTTTTCCCTATTCCGAATCTTCCCAAAAACAATTAAGGTTTACCTACAAACTTGGCATTATGTACGAAAATTATTTTCAGGAGACAGTTTATTTTAAGGAGAGCGAATACCTTGCAACCCAGAACGCTTCGGTTATACTTAATCTTACACAGCCTTGGGGTTCGGCAACTTTCGGCATATACGGCTCAAACTATCTGCAGGATTTGACAAAGTATAGTGTTTCTTTAAGCACTTATTTTTCGTTAAGACTGGTAAGAGGTCTGTCGCTTAACTGTTCTTTTTACTATTCCAAAATCAACAACCAGCTTTCGCTTCCAAGGGCCGGGGCTTCGGTTGAGGATGTTCTTCTGCGAATACGCCAGCTCGAAACTCATTATTCTTATTCGGCTAGCGTTGGATTGTCTTTCTCATTCGGCTCTATATTCAACAATGTTGTTAATCCCCGTTTCGGAGGGGGCGGAAGCACAATTTATTACGAATAATAAAATTAAAGAGCCCCTCGCTTTGAGGGGCTCTTTTTATTGGCTAAACAAGCTTAAACCTTACTCTCAGCAGTCCTTCATTATAATCAGTTGAATAAATTTTAAACCCGCCTATCTCTTTGGTATTCGATACATGAACGCCGCTGCATGGGCATACATCGTAATCCCCTATCCTTATCAGCCTTATCATTTCCCCGGCGTCTTCGGGCAGTTTAGAAAGGCTTACAATTTTGCCCGCTTCTTCACGCGTCACAAATTCCTCTCTTACATCCGCATTCTGTTTAATAACTTCGTTTACCCGGTTTTCTATTTCCTCTATCTCTTCGGGGGTCAGGTTGCGGTCAAAACGGTAATCGCATTTCGACTTTTTCTTCTCTATGTGCTGGCTTATTGAACGTCCCCGGTTGAACATTCTTACCATTGTCTGGTTTAAGATATGTTCTGCCGAATGCATTTCGGGGTTGTAGTCTTTTTTGTTCGCGTTAAAATCTTCCATATTCTCTTTTCGGTTTTTATCAATAAAATATTTTTGCCTGCCCCTAAATTAATAACGGGGCAGGCAAGTATCCAATTGTTAATTTTTACCAGGCATATGCCTCGGGCGCCTGGTTGCCCGGACCCGGCCATATTTCATCCAGTTTTTTCAGCACTTCAACGCTTAATTTTATTTCGAGCGCCTTAATGTTTTCTTTCAGCTGGTCAATTGTACGGGGACCGATTATAGGCGAAGTAACTGCTTCATTGTTAAGCACCCATGCAAGCGCCACATCGGCAGGCGAATGCCCCGCCTCTTTGCATAACTTTTCGTAGGCTTCAATCTGAGGCCTTAATTTTTCAACCGAGGCCTGAAGCTGTTCGCGGGTTCTTCTTCCCTCTTTCGCTTTTTCAAGCACTCCGCATAAAATTCCCCCTCCAAGCGGGCTCCACGGTATTAAGCCTACACCCAGGGCTCTGCAGGCGGGTATTACCTCTAGTTCTATATTCCGGTTGCGCAGACTGTATATGCTCTGTTCCGATATTATGCCCAGAAAGTTTCTGTGCCTTGCAATATGAACAGCTTCGGCAATATTCCATGCGGCAAAATTACTGCTTCCTATATAAAGCACTTTACCTTCACGCACAAGCTGTTCCATTGCCTGGTATATTTCTTCCCACGGGGTGTTCCGGTCTATATGATGCATCTGGTATAAATCTATATGGTCTGTCTTTAAACGGGTTAGACTTTCTTCGCATGCCTTTTTAATGTGATATGCCGATAGGCGGTGTTCGTTTACTCCGGAACCCATTTTACCGTATACCTTTGTTGCAAGAACAATTTTCTCCCTTCTCCCCCCTTTTTCAAGCCAGTTGCCTATTATCCCTTCGGTAACTCCGGGACCTTTTTCTCCTCCGTATACGTTGGCAGTATCAAAAAAATTAATCCCCGCATCCAGTGCCGCATCCATTATTTTATGGCTGTCGGCTTCGCCTGTATAGGGACCGAAATTCATTGTGCCCAGGCAAAGGGGACTTACTTTCAATCCGCTTCTGCCTAAAAATTTGTATTCCATTGTTTTGCCTTTCTGTTGTTATAGAATATTTTTTATTCTAACTTTTACCGTATTTAATAATAATTTAAACAAATTATGGCGCATTTTAAGTTTCTGAATGACAAAAACTTTTTAATTTTATTTTTAACCGCCGCGCTCCTTATTTCCTGTTCTAAAAAAGAGGATTTACTCCCCGGCGATATAGACGGCGCTAAACTGACTAAGAAAATTACCGGGGATGAAGCCCGCATTCTGGTGGATAAAATACATTTTTCGCCTGTTGCCGCCGGAAGGGAAAATGAAATTGGGTATTACGATAAAAACGGGAACCAATCGACTATTTATATTACCTATTACGGCAACAGCGAAGAAGCCATTGCCGATTTTGACAAAATGACCAAGAAAATTTCCCCCGGAAATTCTGTTTTTGTAGCCCCCTCCTTTATCGATTTTACCGGCTTGAAGGTTTACCGCTGTTTTGGCATGGGGCAGGCTCACTTCGTTTTTGTCCATAATAACGCGCTTATATGGCTTTCTACCGAAACCGTTTTTTCAAAGTCCTTTTTAGGGGAATATATTAAACTATTGAAATAGCCCTCTGCTTAAGAATGCATTTTTTTATTATATTTGAACAATATTGTTTTTTGTTTTTTTTATTTGGGGCTGTAGCTCAGTTGGGAGAGCACTTCGTTCGCAACGAAGGGGTCGGGGGTTCGAGTCCCCTCTGCTCCACAAGTATTCTTCATCTTGGTTTACCGGTCCCGAAAGCATCGGGATAGGTCGGGAGTTCAAGTCACCTCAAAAACATCAAATTCTTTGTCTTGGATAGTATTTTATTACACTTCTTCATTTTTAATTATTAAAATATTTTTTCAATTGGCTTCGTGCTATCTGGTTGCCAAGTTTGGCGGCTGTTTCCCAATCTTTAGCCGCACCGGCTTTATCGCCATTCATAATTTTAATGTTTCCCCTGTTCAAATAAGCTTTAGCTAATTTAGGATTACTGGAAATTGCCCTATTATAATCCGCAACTGCGGCCTTGAAATTTCCTGTATTATAATTTAACAGCCCCCGATTATAAAATACATCCGGGTTATCCGGCGCCAGTCCGGCTGCCTTATTATAATCTTTAAACGCTTCTTTTACACGCCCCATTTCAGCAAACGTATTTCCCCTGTTAATATATGCCTCGTAAAACAAGGGATTGATTTTTAATGACTTATCAAAGTCCTCAATCGCTTTCGCTTTATTGCTGCTTTTTGAATGTGCAATTCCTCTGTTATAGTATGCTTCAAAATAATCCGGCTTTAATTCAATAGCCCTCGAATAATCTTCTATTGCCCCTTTATAATCATTAAGAATATATTTAAGCATTCCCCTGCTGAACCAGGCAAGAGAAAATTTCGGGTCAATTTCGATTGCCTTTGAATAATACTCCATTGCAGACTGCCGATTTCCAAGCTCTTTAAACGCGCTTCCCAATCCGTTGTAGGCTTTTGCATACTTTGGGTTCAGTTTAATTGCTTTCAAAAAGTTCTCTTTTGCCGCGCCGTATTTGCTTAGGTTGAGCTGCACAAGCCCAAGACTGAAATAGCTGTTGTATGAGAGAGAATCATATCCTATAGATACTTCAATATCTTTTTCGGAGCCCGCGTAGTCATTTAAGCTCATTTTAATAATTCCTCTGTTTAAATACGCCGCTGCAAAAGTATTATCCAGTTCAAGAGTTTTATTATAATCCTCTAATGCGCCCTTCAAATCATTCAGTTCGTGCTTAGCCTTACCCCTTGCAAAATATGCGGTAGCTGAAGACTGAATGTTAATTCCCCTCGTAAAATCTACAATTGCCCCTTCAAGATTCCCCGTCTCATATTCCGCTATTCCTTTATTATAGTATGAAAATGGATTATCGGGAGCCAACATTACCGCTTGTGTAAAATCAGCCGCGGCCCCTTTTTTATCGGCCATTTCATATTTAAGAGCACCCCGTTCTGTGAAAATTGCCGAACGCTCCGGTTCCATTGCAATGGCTCTCGAAAAATCGGCAAGAGCTTCTTCTTTCATTCCCAGCTCCCTGTAAACTATACCGCGTAAATAAAACACCCCCTTATTCTTGGCATTAATTATCGACGCTTTATTAAAATCAGCAAGAGCATTTTTAAATTTGCCCTTCATAAAATAAATAGTCCCCCTTCTCATATAGGCCGCATTGCATGTATCGTTAAGCTCAATCACTTTGGAATAATCGGAAAGCGCCGATTCACTTTCTTTTACTTCTGTTATTTCGGCGCGCTTGAGATATGCTGGCACATATTTGGGGTTAATTGAAACCGCCTTTGCAAAATCTTCTAACGCTCCCTTTACATCCTTCAAAATATTTTTAGCAACTCCCCTTTGATAATAAGCCTCAAAATAATTTTTGTTGTAGCTTATTGCTTCGGTAAAATCTTTTATTGCCTCAGGAATCCTGCCGGAACTAAGCTTCTTTAATCCCCTTTCAAAAGTATATACCCCGTTTTGCGCTTGGCAAACCGCCGCAGAAATTAACAGCATATACAACACAAGCATTGCACCTGTTTTGCAGTTCATATGTGTCTCCATAACAGTTGAATAATTTTAAATGCAGTTATTCGAACTTATTTTTATCCTGGGGGTGGTAAAAAACAACTTTTACTTTCGTTTTAATTTAGAATTGAATGCTTCTAATATCAAGGTAAAAATGCGGTACTATTTGCCCGTTTTATCGTTACCGCGATTAATTCAATTTGTCATTAAATTTACTTCTGTTCTGATTAATACGAAAGATCCATCCCGGAGCCATACTACTTAATCTATTTTCAGCAGAAGGCTTTAAGAGTTACCGGATTTTATTTTTTATGCAAACTCTTTACCGGTTATCCTTAATACAGCGAATGCTGAATGCTCCTTTAATCTTATCATTTCTCAAGCTATCCCCCCATATAGGAAAGCTGTCAAAAGCCCATACTGAAAATTCTAAAGCGCTTTGAGCGTCATACCCTGACGAAGTCCAATAATGAGCCGCCTGGCCCAAACCACTGAATCCCTGTCCGCCATAGAACCCCCCGGTTAAATAAAGCGTGTACCCGGAACTATTGTTTCCCGCTCCATCTCCCGCCCCTTCACCTAACGCTTTTAAGGCGTTGGTATTATTACCTACAAACGCCAATAAAACATCTATATCGGTTGAAGTAGGAATATGATAACCTTGCGGGGAAATTCCTCTTTCGCCCGGAGTTAATCCATAATTCATCGCCTCATTCC
>DAHYUM010000157.1 GCA_027398005.1 bacterium | reverse complement strand
AGAAGCTAGAAAATTATGGAATTCGAAACATCCAATGGGAAGGATTGCTAAACCGGATGAAATTGCAAAGACAATTTTATTCCTGGCAGGGGATGATGCCGGTTTTATAACCGGGGCTGCAATTCCCGTTGACGGGGGAATTACAGCCGGTTAAAATTTATTATTTATTCTCTTTTGCCCAGCTGTCTTTTAAGGTAGCCGTGCGGTTGAATACAAGCTTTTTATCGGTTGTGTATTTAGTGTCAACGCAGAAATAGCCGTGCCTTTCAAACTGGACTCTGTACTGCGGTTTTGCGTCTTTTAAGAAAGGCTCTGCAAGAGCGTTTGTCAATATTTCAAGAGAATCGGGATTTATAAAATCGAGGTAACTCTTTTCCTTATCGCCGTCGGGATTTGAAACTGTAAACAGCCTGTCGTACAGCCTTACTTCGGCTTCAATAGCATGTTTGGCCGAAACCCAATGGATAGTACCTTTTACCTTGCGTGTGCTTGTCCCGGTTCCGCTTCTCGTATCGGGGTCGTATGTGCAGTGCAGCTCTTTAATCTCTCCATTTTCGTCTTTAATCACATCTTCGCATTTAATAATGTAAGCGTAACGGAGACGCACTTCGCCCCCCGGTGTAAGGCGGTGGAACCCTTTGGGAGGTACTTCCATAAAATCGGTCTGCTCAATAAAAATTTCTCTTCCGAAAGGAATTTTCCTGGTCCCCATCGATTCATCTTCTGGATTATTTATACCGGTAAGTTCTTCGGTCTGGTTTTCGGGGTAATTGGTAATAATTACTTTAACAGGACGCAGAACAGCCATAGCGCGCTGGGCTTTTTTATTCAAATCGTCCCTTATAGCAAATTCAAGAAGTGCCATATCGGTAATTGAATCTCTCTTTGCCACACCTATGAGGTCGGCAAAATTTATAAGGGATTCGGGGGTGTAGCCTCTTCTTCTTAATCCCGAAATTGTAGGCATTCTGGGGTCGTCCCATCCGTCTACATATTTTTCCTGTACAAGCTGTAAAAGCTTCCTTTTGCTCATTATAGTGTAGCTTAAATTCAAGCGGGCAAATTCAATCTGCTGTGGGTGATATACGCCCAGCTCGTTTAAAAACCAGTCGTATAACGGACGGTGATTCTCGAATTCGAGAGTACAGATGGAATGTGTAATACCTTCAATTGAATCTTCAAGCCCGTGGGCCCAGTCGTATGTAGGATAAATACACCATTTATCCCCCTGGCGGTGGTGCGAGTCATGTATTATTCTGTACATAATCGGGTCGCGCATATTAATATTTGGGGAAGCCATATCAATTTTAGCCCTCAATACCTTAGCGCCGTTGGCAAATTCTCCTTTTCTCATTCTTTCAAGCAGGTCAAGGTTCTCTTCAACGGTTCTATTGCGGTAAGGACTTTCTTTGCCCGGCTCTGTCAAAGTGCCGCGCGAGGCGCGTATTTCATCGGCGTTAAGATCGCATACGTATGCTTTGCCATTTTTTACAAGCTGAAGGGCCCATTCGTACATTTTATCGAAATAATCGGAGCCGTAAAGAATCCTGTCTTCAAAATCGCCCCCGAGCCATTTAACATCTTCAATAATTGAATCTACATATTCCTGGTCTTCCTTGCTGGGGTTGGTATCGTCAAAACGGAGATTGAATTTACCCTTATAATCGCGGGCAATACCGTAGTTAAGGCAAATCGATTTTGCATGCCCTATATGAAGGTAGCCATTGGGTTCGGGAGGGAAACGGGTATGAACGCGGCCTCCCCATTTGTTAGTCTTTAAATCTTCATCAATCATTTCCCGAATGAAGTTTGACGGTTTTTTCTCTTCATTCAATTCGGTATTGTTCATTTTCTCGTCCATTATGGCAGCCTTTATTTTAATATTTCAATTGCTTTTGTAATTCTGTTTAGAACGTTTTTCTTACCTATAATTTTACAGATGTCGAATACCCCGGGTCCGCCGCCTACACCGCTTACCGCAAGGCGCAGGGGATGGATTACCTTTCCGTTGCCTACATTGTTTTCTTCGGCAACCTGATGGAGCGCGTGCTCGTAATCCTCTTTAAGGGGATTATCAATGGCTTCTATTTTATCGGCAAGTTTCTTTAGTAGCAGGGAGGAGTCCTCTTTCCATCTTTTCTTAACTGTTTCTTCATCGTAAGAATCAAAATCCTTAAAAAGGTACTCTGCTTTAGTAAGGAATTCCTTTACAAAGGAAACTCTTTCGAGCATTGCATCAACAATCTGGTTTAAAAGTTCACCGGTAAATGTAATTGAAGCATATTCCGAAGAGGCAATTTCCTTTTTAAGCATATCAATAATTTCATCTTTCGGTTTTTTACGGAGATGTTCGGCATTAAGCCAGTTTAATTTTTCAACATTAAATACCGCCCCTGCTTTATTTACTCTTTCGAGGGAGAATTTCTCGGTAAGTTCTTCAAGGTAATAAAATTCCTTATCGTCGCCGGCAGTCCATCCTAAAAGGGCTACAAAATTAACAAGAGCCTCTTTAAGGTATCCTTTATCCCTGTAATCCTCAACGGCAACATCCCCCTGCCTTTTGCTTAATTTAGACTTATCGGGATTAAGCAGAAGAGGAAGGTGGGCAAACTGCGGCCTGCGCCATCCGAAATAATCATATAGAAGAACATGCTTAGGAGTTGAGGAAAGCCATTCTTCCCCCCTTATTACGTGTGTAATTCCCATCAGGTAGTCGTCAACTACGTTAGCAAGGTGGTAGGTAGGGTAGCCGTCGCTTTTAAGAAGCACCTGGTCATCAACAACCTCGCTGTCAAATTCAACGTCGCCGCGTACTATGTCTTTTATATAAATCCTTAATCCGGGGGGCACATTTAACCTAACCACGTAAGGCATGCCCGATTCCAGGTTATTCTTTATAGTCTCTTCCGAAAGTTCAAGGCAGTGTTTATCATATTTAGCCTGAGGCAGTTTAAGCTTCTGCTGTTCCTCGCGCAAGGCTTCAAGCCTTTCGGGGGTGCAGAAACAGTAGTATGCATGTTTATTTTCTATCAGCTTATCTACGTGCTCTTTGTATATTGAAAGGCGTTCCGACTGGATATAAGGGCCGTAACCCCCATCTTTGCCGGGCCCCTCTTCATAATCCAAACCGCACCATTTTAAGCTTTCTATAAGCTTTTCAACGGCTCCTTCAACGTATCTGTTCCGGTCAGTATCTTCTATGCGTAAAATGAACTTGCCATTATACCTTTTTGCGAATAAATAATTGTATAGAGCAGTCCTTAAGCCCCCCACATGCAGGTACCCTGTAGGGCTAGGGGCAAAACGGACTCTCGGCTGTACATCTGACATTAATATCTCCAAATATTTTGAACCTAAATATAATATTTCTAAATGTTAATTTATAATGCCGGATATAGATTGTAAACTAATAAAATGCCCTCTTTAAGGGATAAAAGGGAAATTTCTTAATTTATACAGTCAGGTAAATTTAGTTATATCTAATTCTTGTCGGCAGAGGTTTTTCTATGGATATTAAACCAGGAGTTGATAAATATAGTCGTAGTGTTAATGGTATTGATATTTATTTTAAATGCCAATTTATTCCAGGTTCAAATGAAGTTGTTTTATGTCTTCACGGTCTAGGCTGTTCATCCGGTTCATTCCATAATATATTCGATAAGGAATATTTACTGGATAAGAACATAATTGTACCCGATTTTGCAGGAATCGGCAACTCTGCTAAACCTGCCAATTTTTCTTACAGCATGGAAGAACAGGCCACGATTATTGAGGAATTAATGGGGCTGTTCCCGAAATTAAAAATTCATATTGCGGCCCACAGTATGGGGGGAGCGGTTGGACTGCTTTTCAGCAGGGGATTTTTTGATAGAGTTGCCTCATTCGCCAATATAGAAGGGAATTTGATAGCAGAGGACTGCGGCATTCTAAGCAGGGGAATAGCCGGGCTTACGTTTGAGAAGTATAAAGAGGAATTATTCCCAAAGCAATTAAATGAATTTGCCGGGCATAATCAGCTCAGGTTCGAAGAATCGACTCCGGAAGCAATATACCGTAGCGCCGTATCGCTGGTTAAATGGTCCGATAGCGGTGAATTATTGGAACGCTTTGAAAGGCTGAAATGCAAAAAATGCTATATCTTCGGCGAGGAGAACAGGAGAATGCCGGTTCTTAGGAGGTTGAGCGGTATTCCTATTGTTATGATAAGCAGAGCCGGGCATAATATTATGACCGATAATCCGGATGAATTTTACCCCAACCTGGCCGCATTCATAAATATTCAAAAACTGCACCTTTAATTTCAACTTTTTACTCTTATTTTGTGTTCTTCCAAATAAGAATCAAAAATTTGCGTTGGCTGTAACTAACTGTTAAATTTGCAAATAATATTACTATTCAGAGGGCTAAAAATTGATAGAAAAGAAATATGATATAATAGTAATTGGCAGCGGACCGGGGGGAGAAGGAGCCGCAATGTACTGCGCCAAACATGGGAAAAAAGTTGCCGTATGCGACGAATTCTCCTTAGTGGGAGGGGCAAATACACATAAAGGAACTATTCCAAGCAAATCGCTAAGGCATGCCAGCCAGCTGCTTATAGACAATAATAAATTCGAAGGAATGACATTCCAGAGCCTTCTGAACCAGACGAACCTTATCATTAAACAGCAGGTAGAATTAAGGCAAAGTTTTTACGAAAGGAATGAGGTTGACCTTCTGGTTGGGAGGGCAATCTTTACTTCACCCAATACAATAGAAATTACAGAACCAACCGGATTAAAAAAGCAATATGAAGCCGATAACTTTGTTATAGCAACCGGCTCGCGCCCTTATCATCCGGGGGATGTCGATTTCAGCCATCCGCGCATTATAGACAGCGATAAACTGCTTAAGCTTACAGACCACCCGAAATCGCTTACAATTTACGGTGCCGGGGTAATAGGGTGCGAGTATGCATCAATATTCAGGGGATTAAGAATTAAAGTAAACCTAATTAATACGCGTCATCAGCTTCTATCTTTTCTGGATGACGAAATTATAGACGCATTGGGATACCATTTAAGGGAAAACGGTGTATTAATACGCCACAGCGAAGAATATGAAAAGGTGGAAGCCGACGACACCGGAGTAACAATATACCTTAAATCGAATAAGCAGATAAGGAGCGATTATCTGTTATGGGCGCAGGGAAGAACCGGAAATTCGCAGAATATGGGATTGGAAGAACTCGGCATTAAGACCGATAACCGCGGCTCAATTCCGGTTAATAAGTTTTACCAGTCGGTACTGCCCCATATTTACGCAGTAGGTGATATAATCGGCTACCCGAGCCTGGCGAGCGCATCATACGACCAGGGGCGTTTTGCGGCACGTCACCTTGTTTCGGGGGAAAGCGTTACATTAAGAACCGAATTTATACCAACCGGCATATATACAATACCCGAAATAAGCTCGATAGGCCTGAATGAAAGAGAACTTACAGAGAAGAAAATTCCTTATGAGGTTGGGCATTCATTTTTTAAGCATCTTGCACGTGCCCAGATAACCGGAAGGGAAACGGGAATGCTTAAAATATTATTCCACCGCGAAACACTTAAGATATTGGGAATACACTGTTTCGGTTACGGCGCCTCCGAAATTATACATATCGGTCAGGCCATAATGTCGCAGGAAGGGGAAGGGAATACATTAATGTATTTTATTAATACAACATTTAATTACCCAACAATGGCAGAGGCATACCGTGTTGCCGCACTTAACGGATTGAACAGGGTACAGTTTAATACATGATACTTTAATCGGGAGTAAAAAAGGGAAATGAAAATTAAATTTCCGGAACCATTTAAACACGATCATCCCCCGGTACTGGATGTAAATAAAGTATTGGAAGAACGGGCCACGCTGGGGCAGAGAGCGGCTGATAAATTTTCTAAAACTCTCGGCTCGTGGAAATTTATCATAATACAATCCATAATATTAGGGGCGTGGGTAGTATTAAATCTGTTAGCATGGATTAAGCATTGGGACCCATACCCATTTATTTTAATGAATCTGGTCCTTTCTCTTCAGGCGGCATATGCGGCGCCAATATTAATGATGAGCCAGAACAGGCAGGATGAGAGAGACCGATTGGAAGCCCACAACGATTTTTTAATTAACCAGAAAGCGGAATTGGAAATAAGAACTATACTGGATCATCTAGAGGCACAAAACAAGGCTTTGCAGGAAATCCAGCGCCTGCTTGAAGAAAAGCAAAATCAATAGAAGTTATTACAGGGGAATGCAAAAAAAAATCCG
>DAHYUM010000156.1 GCA_027398005.1 bacterium | reverse complement strand
TCGCCAATATCAGATGCACCGTAACCGAGAAGAGGGAAGAGAAAAACTTTATATTTTTTTGCTTTATGGTCATTTATAAGGTTACATTAATTCTTTTTTGATGTACCGATTAAAAACTTGGTAACGCCTATTTTTTTCAGCTGGTCCAGCAGATAGATAAAATTGCCGTGATATACTTCCTTATCGGCCTTAATTACCACGCTCTGCGTTTTATTCTTCTGAAGCTGTTCCTGAACCTGCATCAGCAGGTCTGCCATTGAAAGTTCTTTATTGTTCATATAAACTTTATTAGCCGAATCCATAAAAATCTCTATATTCCTTTCGTTAAGGGTTTCGGCGGTAGTGGCTTCGGGCAGTTTAATTTTCAATGCTCCCGTAACAAGAAACGGGCTTGCAATCATAAAAATAAGCAGGAGCACAAGCACAACGTCGGTAAAGGGGGTAATATTTATATCAGAGAATTCCTTCTCGTCCATTTTATAACGGCGTCGCATTATTTATTCTCCCTTTTTGAGCATATATATAAGCTCTTTAATTTCCTTTTCCATTGCCGGAGCCGAGTGCTTAATCCGTTTCATATAGTAGTTGTAGAATATAACCGAGGGAACCGCTACAATAAGCCCCGATGCGGTGGCAATAAGCGATTCTGCGATGCCATCCATTACCAGAAGGTAGTTAGATGCGTCGTTGACTGCAAGCCCCTGAAATGACTTTATAATGCCCAGTACGGTGCCGAAAAGGCCTATGAAAGGGGCAATATTGCCCAAAGTACCAAGAACGCCTATCCCTTTTTCCAGCTTAATCATCTGGCGGTCCATTTCGGTAAACGCGAGGTCGAGAAGTTCTTCCTTTGTATGCCTTACATTCTGGAATATATAAATGAAAATTGAGGAGATAGGGGATTCCACGGTAAAGAAATAACGTTTGTATGCACTGTTGCGGCAAACGTGAAGGGCTTCCTTAAAATCCTTTTCCTTAATGTATTCTTTTACCTTACGGGCCATATCGTTAATATTGTTATCGTCAAGCACATAAAGGGTAACCCATTTTTCAACAATAATTTTCAGTACAATAATTGAACATAACGCGAGGACAACAAGAACAATTCCCCCCTTTGTAAGCATCTCAACCAGATTAAAATTTAGCATTTTCCATCCTTTTTTGTGTTGAAAATATAAAGAACCTGCAAATATCCTTATAATACACTACCCGGGCCAAATTTGTTTCCGAGTAGAAAAATTTTTACCCGATAAAGATAATTCTTTTTATGCTATTAATTAGGCAGAGGAGGGGATATTTTATAAAAAATTGGTTAAAAAATGTTAAGCAGGTTAAAGTTTAAAATAAAAAACCCGCCTGTATGAGGCGGGTTTTTCATGTCTATTGAAATGCTTTTTAGAACTCTATTTTCTTTTTCGTTCTGTTTGCGTACTCGAGAACGAAAACGCTTGCCACGAAAATTGATGAATATGTGCCTGTAATAATACCGATGAAAAGGGCGAATGCGAAACTTCTTAATACTTCGCCGCCGAAGAAAATAAGAATTATAACCGAAATCAATGTCGTGAATCCGGTTATAATTGTTCTGTTCATAGTTTTATTGATGGCTTTATTCATTACCACATCAAGAGGAAGCGTCTTATATATTTTCATATATTCGCGAACCCTGTCGAACACTACTACGGTATCCATCATAGAGTAGCCGATTAAGGTAAGGAACGCGCCCACTACGGTAAGCGAAATTTCGAGGTTAAGCCCCGGAATAACTCCGTTGAGTGTTGCAAAAAGCCCCAGGGTTATGAATATATCGTGGAACAAAGCCGCAACCGCGCCAATAGCAAAAGAGAACTTGAAACGGAAACCGAGATAAAGAAGAATTACCAGAAGGGAGAGGGCTACTGCAAAAAGAGCGTTCCTCTTCAATTCCTGTCCTACTTTAGGCCCAACCTTTTCTTCTCTCAATACCTTAAAGCTGTTATCCTTCATCTTTTCCTTAAGGCTGGATTGAATCCAGTCCGATACTCCGACTCTGACGCTGAGAGTAGTTTTTGCAGAATCGTCAATAGTTTTGGTTGCCTGGAACCCGGCAGCTGAAAGAGCCTGCGAAACAGGACCAATTACCGAAGTGGAATCGAATGAATAAACAATTGAAGAAGGGGTTTTTTCAAGCACCTTTTTCTGGATTGCAGGGTAATTTTTAGTAATGATATTTTCAATTTCGGTTTCAATTTTGGGGAAGAGGGGAGCCGGAATTTCCTGAGCTTCGGCCCTGATTAAAAAGCTCTTGTCGCTTCCGAAAGTTTTAACTTCAACTTCACCTAATCCGAAATTATCGGCATAGCTTCTAATTTCGCTGATAGGAACCGGTTTCTGAAAATCGAGCGCTACTTCAACGCCTCCTTTGAAGTCGATACCAAATACAAAACCTCTAAGAAAAATGTTAACCAGTCCTATAATTATCAATGCAGAGGAAATAACGTAAAAGATTTTACGTTTTCCCATGAAATCAACGTTTAAATTATGAAAAATTCGCATTTATCATTTACTCCTAAATATTCGTTTTTAACCTAACTTAATCATTTGACCTTTCGATACGAAATAGTCAAAGATAAGTCTTGAAAATACTAATGCGCTGAATAAGCTTGCTGCAATACCAATCATAAGAGTTAAAGCGAAACCCTGAACCGGGCCTGTTCCAAACTGGTAAAGGATAACACCGGTAATAAGAGTTGTGATGTTAGAGTCTAATATTGCGGAGAAGGACATTGAAAAACCGCTGTCTACCGCTGCACGCAGTGTTTTGCCTGTTTCAAGTTCTTCCCTAATTCTTTCATAAATTAGCACGTTAGCATCTACAGCCATACCCATTGAAAGAACGACGCCTGCAATACCCGGAAGTGTAAGAACACCGTGGAATGCCGCCAGCACCGCAAGGGATATTAAAATTGTGAAGAATAAACCGGCAAATGCTACAACACCGCCGTTTTTATAGTAAATAATCATAAAGAGCGAAACGAGAATGAAACCGTAAATACCCGAATTCAAGCCCTCGTTTACCGAATCCTGCCCTAATGAAGGGCCTACAATTCTTTCTTCAATAGGCACAACGGGAGCGGGGAGTGCGCCTGCTTTAAGAACTATTTCAAGAAGTTTAGCTTCTTCCATATTGGCCGAGCCTGAAATACGGGACTGTCCGCCGGAGATTCTTTCCTGAATGTAAGGGGCAGTATAAACAACGCCATCCAATACAACCGCGCAGCGCTGTCCTACGTTCTGTCCTGTAATCCTTGCCCATTCTGCAGTTCCGTCGTCATTCATTTCCATGTTAACAACGGGTTTGTTATCGGTCTGGTCTATGTGGGCAGTAGCGTTAACAACAACGTCGCCTGTTAATTCGGGCTTTGCGTTAAGCACATACATTTTATAGAATGAGCCGTCTTTATTAACAACCGGTTTCGAGTCGAAAACGAACTGGGCGCCGGCGTCATCAATCATCTTCTTAATATCGGGTCTTTCAAAAATTCTTTCTAATTTATCCCTATTTTCAGCACTTACATAAGTATCGGCAATTTTCTGGCTCTGGTCTTCAATCATAGCCATTTTGAAGAATGGGTGCTGTTTTGCAAACTGTTCTGCCGTAGCATTTTTAGAAGAATCGCTTCCAGCTTTAACCGAATCGGTTCCGGCCAAAGTCTGGTCAATTCTCTGCATAAGCGCGAAAGCAACCTGCGGTTTAACGAATAATTTAAATTCGAGAACGGCGCCCTTCTGAACGAGGCTTCTGGCTTCTTCCATATTCGAAACGCCCGGTAACTCGAGCACTATTCTGCGTGAGCCCTGAGTCTGGATATTCGGTTCGGAAACGCCGTACTGGTTAACGCGTTTGCTTATAATTTCAACGGCTCTTGTAACAGCGTCTTTTTCGAGCTGTTTAAGTTTGTCTTCAATGTCCGAATCGCTTGCCTTAATATCGCCGAAATCGAAATAAAGGCTCATTCTCTTTCCGTTAGCCTTAAGTTTCCTGGCAAGAACCGAAACAACATTCTCTTCGGAAACTTTTGTTTCGCTGTCGGCTTCCTGTAGACATTTAGCAAAAACGTCATCCGGGTTTTTGGCAAGCTTCTCAAGCATCTTGGTGGTATTTATTTCCATAACGAGATACATACCCCCCTGAAGATCGAGGCCGAGTTTAATTCTCTTTTCTCTGTTTTTAAGTATTGAAGGATCGGCTTTCATAAGGCTGTCCCTTGCCGAAGTGATTTTCTTCTGCAGGTCCGATTCCGAAATGGAAGGATCCTTAACCTTGATGTTTTCGCTTATCTGAGCGAGTTTTTTGTTGATGTCTTTAGTATTCTCAACATCAGCAAAGGTAGGATAAAGCAGATAAATACCGAGCGCGAATGCGCCGATAATTAGTATTGTTCTAAATGTAAACTCTTTCATATTATTTCAAAGGTTTGTTGTCAAAATAGTTTAACAAAAATAAAGGGGTCCGCAAGAAAAAGCCGAAGCCCTTAAAACAAAAAACACAGAACAAAATAAACTGCAAAGCCGGTTTGTAACCGGCTTTAGCAGCTTTAAGCATCTATTCTCTAACCACCCATGTTTTAACAACTGCGTCAACTTTAGAATGCAGTTTAACCGAAACGCTGTAAATGCCGAGCGATTTAATGGGCTCGCCGATTTCGATTTTGCGTTTGTCAATATCGAAACCTTTTTCTTTTAATGCGTCGGTAATCATCTGTGTGGTAACAGAGCCGAAAATTTTATCTTCTTCACCTACTTTAACAGGAATTGAAACGGAAACTTTTTCAAGTTCTGCAGCCAGATTCTGTGCAGCTTCAAGTTCCTTTGCTTCTTTTTTAAGAACCTGTTTTTTCTCTTCTTCAAGAGCCGCGAGGTTGCCTTTTGTAGCTACATAAGCTATTTGACGGGGGAAGAGGAAATTGCGTGCATAACCCTCTTTAACTTCAACGAGATCCCCAATTTTGCCTAACTGTTCAAAGTCTTTTCTTAATATAACTTTCATCTGGTCTCTCCTTACTTAATAGCCTCAGAAACATACGGCATAATAGCAATATGTCTGGCTCTTTTAATGGCTGTAACTAATTCGCGGTGCTGTTTTGCGCTTAAACCGGTAATTCTGCGGGGAATTATCTTTCCCTGGTCTGTAACGAATTTGAATAATTTCTTAGCATCTTTGTAATCGATGTACTCGTCAATTACTCTTCTTACTTTTTTTGTTTTCATTGGTTATTTCCCTTTTTAAACTTCTTTTATTAAATCTGATTCTTCATCAGTTAAAAATTTATCGAATGAATTGTCTTCGTAGTTGGAATCATCAACGACAGTTTCAATGTCATCGTTAGGCGATTTGCTGAATTTATTTAAGAATTGTATTCTCTTAGCTTTAATTTCAACAATGGTTCTGTTTTTGCCGTCTTCTGTTTTGAATGTTCTGCTCTGCATTTCACCGTCAATTAAAACAGCGCTTCCTTTCTTAAGCCGGTCGCGGCAGCTGTCTGCAAGTTTGTTCCATGCAACAATGCCAACATAGCATACATCTTCCTGCCACTGGTTTGAACTGTCTTTGTATCTTCTGTTAGCAGCGATGTGGAAATTAACAACCGGAGTTGTGTTCGAAGTCTGACGGAATACAGGGTCCTTTGTCAAATTACCCGCAACAATCACTGAGTTGAGTTCAGGCATCTTAAGTTCAGCCATATCATATACCTCCATCTAATCGATTTATTTGGATTCTTGACCTGCGGTATTAACGGGAGCTTCAGCAACTTCCTGTGCCGCATTTTCTTTAGCTATTCTGTCAGCTTCTTTCTGCTTTGCAATGCCTTCAAGAGCTTTTTTGTTTAATACAATTGTTAAATAACGGATGATGTTTTCATCCAGCCTGTATGATCTTTCCAGAAGTGCAATTAATTCTGACGGCGCCGTGAAGCGTACTACCAGGTAATAACCGGTTTTCGATTTCTGGATTGGATAGGCGAGTCTTTTACGTCCCCATCTGTCTAATTCGACGATGGTTCCGCCGTGGTTTTTGATTGTTTCTTGAATGCGAGAAATGTTGTTTTCAATTTGATCATCTTCCAATGCCGCATTGAAAATAATAACACTCTCATAGTGTTTTGGTTCCATTTTGCCTCCCTATGGACTTTTTATGGCCTCAGGCTACTGCCTGAAGCAGGGTTTATTTAAAAATAACAGGGAAATATAGGTTTTATTAATTTAGTATGCAATTTTAAAATTACTCATTTAAAGGGGCGTTTTTATCTTCTTTTGGGGGTTTTAAGCTTTTACTATAGAAGTCTGCCATCCCTTTGTAGC
>DAHYUM010000155.1 GCA_027398005.1 bacterium | reverse complement strand
AACGACAATGAATAACCGAATCTGCCAATCGTATTCGAATGGTTTATCCCTATTCCATAGAAAGTTCTGGGGTTTGAGCTCCATCTCCACTGGCTGTAGTAAGGGTTTGAATATATACCTGCATAGGTGGAAAAACCGGTTACAGGTTTATCATAAATTTCCTTTGTAATAATATTTATTACGCCCCCAATGGCTGTAGAGCCGTAAAGGGAACTAGCCGGGCCTTTTATTATTTCAATCCGATCAATATTTGAAGTAGGGAGCATTTCCCATACAATTTCTCCCGTATCGCCCGTATAAATGGGCACTCCGTCAATTGCCGTTAGAACTCTTGTACCCGCTCCTTTCGAGTATCCGCTTGAACCCCTTATGCTGATCTGGTCAAGATTCATGTTTATACCGGGTATGTAGCGCAGTTCCTCATCAAGAGTAAGGCGGTTTTTCTTCTCCATCTCAATCGGATAAATAGCCATTGCAGAAACGGGAAGTGATGAAATATCCTCCTCGTTTTTGGTTGCCGTAACTATTACCTGTCTGGTTGTAATAGCGTCTTCGGTAAGTATTAACTTCAATAACCCATTATTCCATGGAACTGTTATTTTTACCGACCTCTTTTTATAGCCCACATAAGAGACTTCGAGTGTGTAATTGCCTGTTGGAATATTCTGCAATTCAAATGTTCCATTATTTAAAGTATATGTACCCTTAGATATTTCTTTTACGAGTATTGAAGCGCCGGCAAGGGGCTGGCCGTCGGACGAACAGACATAACCGGAAATATTCTGTGCGGAGAGGGGATTTGCAAGAATTAACCCGAGAACTATTACAATAATATATTTCATTATTTTCCCCCGGGGGGTTGAGGCGGCGGATTATCAAAATCGCAGGTTATGTTTACATCCTGTGTCATTTTGTCTTTCTCAATTCTAAGCACTCCCGGTTTGGAATAATCGTTATTCGCATAATAAATGCCTGCTACGGTCCAGTCTTCGCGCAAAAGGGAAAGATCCGGTGTCTTGCTCTGGGCAACAACCACATAGGCATAGTCCCCCGGTTCAACAGGGGAATTGGAAATGAAATTATCATCGGCAGAATTATATGTAAAAGTTGTAGAGCCGTATGCAACAGAATCTATAATGATGCTTAAATTAGGGGGAAAAAAGTCATTGGGAGTGTTTATAGGGTTTTTGAAAACTACAAGATGAGTCCTTTTAATTCCAGCCGGCCAGGTTCCTACAAAAGTAATTTTTCCGCTGAATCCGGTAATCCCTATTTCGGGCGCTGGGGGTTCTATACCTCCGCCGCAGCTTAAAAATAGAAGGGGCATCAGGAGCAAAAAAATTATATGCGATATTCTTCTTCTCACGGATTTGTCTTATTATTGCATACTAATTATAATCAAATTATGTGAATTTTGTCAACATTCAATATGTAATGCCTCTGGTTTAACCGGGCAGATTAAGGAGCATAAATGAAAAAAGTTTTAAGTTTAGTTATTCTGGCGCTTGTTTTTTATTCCTGTTCATCGCAAAAAGAAGTTATTAAGCCTAAAGAAGAGCCTAAAAAGGAAATTCCCGCTATTCCGGTTGTAGTAAAGAAAAAGGTGCTATTAATAAATTTTGAAAAATTAAATGTAAAAACAAATTCCTCACTTAGGGGAATAAGCGTTGTCGATTCCCTTACAGCCTGGGTCAGCGGTTCAAGAGGAACGGTTTTAAGGACCATAGACGGAGGCAAAACCTGGCTTAATGCTCATGTAAAAGGGCAGGAGACACGCGATTTCAGGGATATTGAGGCATTCGATAAAAATACTGCAATTGTAATGTGCATTGACGCACCTGCATATTTCTTTAAAACTACCGACGGGGGCAAAACCTGGAAAAGAAAATATATAAATATGAACCCTAATATTTTCTTTGACGGATTCGCATTCTGGGATGATAAAAACGGCATTGCAATAAGCGACCCGCTGGAGGATAAATTATATCTTATTGGCACAAAGGACGGCGGGGATAGCTGGAAAGAATTGACCAATATGAATATTCCCAAAATAATTAAGGGGGAATCGGCATTCGCTGCTAGAGGTACTTCAATTGCAATGATGGGAAAAGACCTTTTATGGATTGGTACCGGCGGTGGTAACAGGGCGCGGGTTTATAAATCGGAAGATTCGGGGGCAGACTGGAGAATTGCCGATACTAAACTGAAAGCAGGCAATGCTTCTTCGGGAGTTTTTTCGGTATGCTTTAAGGATGAACTTAACGGCATTGCCGTTGGCGGCGATTATAAAAAGGATAAAGAGCTTACCGGCAACTGCGCAATTACAGATGACGGCGGTTTGAGCTGGCAGGCTGTTGAAAACAACGGTCCGGCAGGATTCAGATCGTGCGTTGCATGGAATACGGTTTATAAATATTGGCTTACTGTTGGCACTTCGGGGGCCGATTTTTCAATTGACGACGGCAAGAGCTGGACTAATTTAAATGGGGAGAGCTACAACAGCATAGGATTTTCGAAAAAAGACGGTACCGGATTTGTAGTAGGGGATAAAGGCGCAATTTCTAAAATTCAGGTGGAATATATTTATAGGTAATACATTTTGCATAAATTTTAATTTAATATTCATTCTCCATAATAAAGGAATAAATATTCATGACAACTCCATTTGCAGAAAGTACAGATTTGATTGAAGTAGATGCCCATTCACTGGATGATAATTTTTTCAAAATAATAGAAAAAGACTGGTTTCTGGTTACCGCAGGGGATAAGGATAACTACAATACTATGACAGCCAACTGGGGCGGTGTAGGCTACTTATGGCATAAGAAAGTATGTTTTATTTTTGTAAGGCCCGGTAGATATACATACCAGTTTACCGAAAGCAGCGATTTGTTTACGCTATCTTTCTTTGATGACAAATTCCGCAAACAGCTCGATTATTGCGGGGTTAAATCGGGCAGGGAAGTTGACAAGGTTAAAGAGTGCGGATTTACCCCTTATGAAATTGACGGAGGGGGAATTACCTTTAACGAAGCCCGCCTTGTTATTAAATGCCGTAAAATATACCGGCAGGATATAGACCCCGGCGGATTTATGGATGAATCGATTGCGAAAAATTATCCGCAAAAGGATTACCATACCCTGTATATAGGCGAAATTGTTAAAGTACTTAAGAAGTAACCGGCAATAAAAGCTTTAAATTGTTTTAGAGAAGAATAAATGGGAACAGTTTTTTACCCCGCATATAATGATGGCGCGCCCGATAAAGACACCGAACGTCTGCTGGCCAGGCTATCGAAGACCCCGGGTACGCCATTCAGCCAAATGACGGTTAAGGATGTAAGGGATACTTTCTTTGACAAGGAATGGCTGGCTAAACCGGATGAAGGAATAAAGATTAATAATGTTTTTATTCCCGCAATGAGCGGAAGTATTCGTTTAAGGGTTTATACCCCTGCCGGTGAAGGATTATTCCCCATATTATTGTTTTTTCACGGCGGCGGTTTTGTAGTTGGCAGGGTAGAGGAATTCGATTCGTTTTGCGCTTCAATTGCAGCAGGGGCTAATTGTCTTGTTGTTTCGGCAGATTACCGGCTTGCACCGGAGAATAAATTCCCTGCGCAAATTGAGGATTTGGAAACAGTACTTAAATGGCTGCCCGTAAATGCTAAGTCTATTGGCGGGGACAGAAACAGAATTGCTGTTGCAGGGGATAGCGCAGGCGGGAACCTTGCCGCTCTGGCTTCAATAATTGACAGGGATAAAGGATATGTCGGAATTGTGCATCAGGTTTTAATCTGTCCATGGCTCGATATTTCACTTACTGAAAGGGAATCGTATAAATTTTTCGGCGATGGAATATGGCTTTCGAAAAGCACTATGGTATGGTTCCGCGACCATTATATAAATACTAATGAGGATGCAAAATCTTACCCTGCTTCTCCCATATTTCTGGAAAATTTTAGCGGATTGCCACCGGCCCTTATTATTGCCGCTGAACTTGATGTACTTGCAGATGAAGGGAAATTATTCCGCAATAAATTAGTATCGGCAGGGGTGCCGGTCCAATATTCTTTGTATAAAGGAACACTTCACGATTTTATTACACTTCCTTTATTATTCAGCCGGGCAAACGATGCAATTGAAGAGGTGTGCCATTCACTTATAAAACATTTCACGCTTTAAAATAAAAAACCCGCCTTACAGCGGGTTTTTCTTTAATTAGAATTTGATATACTTTTCTTTTTTCAGTTTGCAAACCGGGCAGTCGTCATCCGGTTCGCCTATAACCGTATGGCCGCAAACGGGGCATACGTAAACATCATCTTTTGGGATATCTTTCTTTTCATCAACAGATTTTTTAGCGTCTTCATACATTGTTTCGTGAATCTTTTCTGCTTCAATTGCATAATGAATGCTTTTTTCGGCTTCCTTTTCCCCCTGAAGTTTGGCTACGGCATCGTAGGCAGGGTACATTTCTTCAACTTCAAAATTCTCGCCTCCTTTTGCCGCATCTAGATTTGCGGAAGTATCATTAATTCCGCCAAGGGCGCGAAGGTGGTTTGTGGCATGAACTTTTTCGGCAAATGCAATTGCCCTGAAAAGGCGGGCTACTTCGGGGAATCCTTCCCGTTCCGCTTTCTCAGCGAAAATTGAATACTTCATATGCGCCTGACTTTCTCCTGCAAAAGCCGCATACAAATTCTGTTTTGTCATTTCTTTCATAACTTCTCCTTATTCGATATTGGAATTTACAAAGTCCCAATTAATTAATTTCTCTACAAAAGTGGTAATATAATCGGGACGGCGGTTCTGATAATCGAGGTAATAAGCGTGTTCCCAAACGTCAATTGTAAGAAGAGCTTTTGCGCCGTGCACCATTGGTGTATCGGCATTCGGAGTCTTCATAATCTGAAGTTTGCCATCTTTCTGAACAAGCCAGGCCCAACCGCTTCCGAATTGTGTTGCGGCCGCATTCTTAAATTCTTCTACGAATTTCTCAAAACTGCCGAAATCCTTATTAATTAATTCTGCCGCTTTGCCTGTTGGTGCACCCCCTCCGTTTGGTTTAATGCAGTTCCAGTAGAATGAATGATTCCATACCTGGGCCGAATTGTTGAATATGCCTGCCATAGATGCATTCCCGGCGCTTTTCTTGATAATAACTTCGAGAGGTTCATTCTGTAATTCGGTATTCTCAATAAGTTTGCTGCAATTGACAACATAAGCGTTATGGTGTTTGCCATAATGAAATTCTAGTGTCCGTTCGCTTATATAAGGTTCCAGTGAATTTTTTGCGAATGGAAGTTCGGGTAATGTGATTGCCATATTGCCTCCGGTTTTATTTTTGGTTTTTAATTTCCTGGGGAATATCTAAAACAGGTTTTTACTGATACACTTATTGGCAGATATCTTAAAAACCTTTTTCCCCCTCTGTTTTTTAATAGTACAATTTCTAAATAAAATTACTTTATTTCCTACGATAATGCAACAACAATGTCTATTTATCTAAACCTTATTTTGCGTTAATGGGTTAATTGTCCATTTAAAAGGGGTGCTCTATCCAAGTCCGGGTAATTCTGCCGTAAAACAAAAAACCCTGTAACTTATTCAATCACAGGGCTTATTCTTTGTACACCCGTAGGGAGTCGAACCCCAAACCTCCCCGATCGCTATCGGGGTGCTCTATCCAAGATCGGGTAATTCTGCCATAAAACAAAAAACCCTCGTGAATAAAATTCACAAGGGCTTATTCTTTGTACACCCGTAGGGAGTCGAACCCCAAACCTTCTGATCCGTAGTCAGATGCTCTATCCAATTGAGCTACGGGTGCATACAACAAAATTCAGGTGGAACCTGAAAAAACTAACGGTACAAATATATTTTATAAGTACTTTATTTCCAAATAGTTATTGCCGCTAAGGCCATTAAATTGAATTTATTTTACCAATAACAGCGGGTAAAAATCGGCTGCTTCAATTTTTCAAATAATTGTTAAATATTTCTTATTTTTACTGTAATTCTGCTAAAATGGGATATATTCAATTTACTTTAATATAAATCCGGGGTAAAAAATGAAAAAAGGTTACATTTTAACATTAACAGGTGCTCTGTTATTATTAAGTCAATTTTTAGCACCATCATTATACGGACAGGGGAAGCTTTCCGATTATCAGCGCGCGGATACAGTTGACCGGTTAAGGGATTTAGTTTACGGCACTGTTGTGCGTCCCGCATTCAGTGCAGACGGCAAATATTTATGGTACCAAACCCAAACCCCGGCCGGCAAGGATTATATTCTTGTTGATATAGCCGCTAAGAAAAAATATCCGCTATTCGACCGGATTAAATTTGCCGACGGACTATCGAAAGCTGCGGGTAAAGAAATTACCCCGGGTAATATTTCATT
>DAHYUM010000154.1 GCA_027398005.1 bacterium | reverse complement strand
TGGGAAAACTTGCGCTTAATCCCCTCTCTGCTATTCCATTAATGATTTTAGTGCTTGGCATTATGTACTTTCTTATCGGCGATCTTGTTTCGCAGCGATTTGTTAATTATACCGAAAACCAGATAGGCAAGAAAATATTTGAATATAATGTTAAGTCGTACATTGCCGCCAATGCGGCCACTAATATTGATGTGTCCGAAATTGCTCCCAACAACCAGGTATTGGATAAAAAATCCTTTTCTTTCCCTGACGGGTTGAACGCAAATAAAGTGCTTGCCGGCCAATTCCATCAGTATGCCTCGCGCCCCAATACCGATGTGCAATTCCATTTTTCAAATAAAATTTTAAAATTGTTTTTCGGCGAGTTCGGGGTTATTACTATGACCCTTACATACCTTCTTTTTCTTCTTACTCCGCTGGTGGTGGCTTTCTATTTCCTTATGGCAATACTTGAAGACAGCGGCTACCTGCCAAGGCTTGCTACTATGCTGGATAGGACTTTCAACAAAATAGGGCTTAACGGAAAAGCCGTTATTCCTATCATTCTCGGTTTCGGGTGCATTACAATGGCAAATATTACTACACGCCTATTGGGCACCGAAAAAGAAAAAACAATTGTAACGGCAATTCTTCAGTTTGTTATACCCTGCTCGGCACAGCTGGCAGTTATAACTGTTCTCTTAAGCGGCGCTGGTTTCGTTCCCCTTATTATTTTTATAACCGTTATCGGCTCAATTCTTCTTATCCTTTCAACCATTTTGAATAAATTCCTGCCGGGTGAAAGCTCCCCTCTCCTTCTCGATCTCCCCGCTATGAGGCTCCCAAGAATGAGCAACGTGCTTAAGAAAACATATTTCCGCTCTGTCGGGTTTATGAAAGAAGCCGGCTTCTGGTTCTTTGTGGGGGCCTTGGGTATAGGTATTATGCAGATTACCGGCCTGCTGAACATCTGGGTAAGCCTGCTTGAACCTCTTACTACAATGTGGCTTAAATTACCCCGCGAAGCGGCTACTGCTTTTGTTATGGGCATGGTCCGCCGCGATTTCGGCGCCGCAGGCCTCTTTGATATTCATCTTACAAATATGCAAATTACAGTCGCGATTATTACTATTACCCTTTTCGTTCCTTGCATTGCCTCTTTTGTTGTTATGCTTAAAGAAAGAGGATGGAAAGAAGGGCTTACAATTTGGGCCGCTACATGGATTACCGCTTTCTTTGTAGGGGGTATTGTAGCGCAGATTATAATTTAAACGGATTGATGAATGAGAGCTAAGCCGAAGAATACCGAATATCCCCTCTTCTGGAAAAAGGACGATTTCTTTATTAAAATATTCTGTTCCATCCCTTCTATTGCTACGGGCATTCTTGTTGGAACCAGTAAAACTTCAATTGTAGTGGATCCCGGCGACGGCATTCTGCGCGATTTAAACAAGGAAATTGGCCCCGACGCTATACTGAAGATTTCTGATATATTCATTTCTCACGGGCATCACGATCATCTCGGGGGAATCTGGTCCCTACTTACATATCTTTCCGTTATGAGGCGCAGGGATGAACTGCATATCCATTACCCTAAAGGATGCAGCGAAATCAAATCGATTCACAAGGCATTTAACGAAGTTTACAGAAAAGACCTTTCATACAAAATTGTTATGCATACTATATCCGATGAAAATCCTTTCAGCCGCAACGGGGTTAAAGTCCTTCCCTTTAAGGTTGTTCATAAGGAACAGAAAGAGGCAAAAAAAAGCACTTCAGTTCCCTCCCTCGGATTCAAATTCGTTTACAAAAAGAAGTCAATCTGCTACGGCGGCGATACCAGCTACTGCGATTCGCTTGTTAATAATGTTAAGAATAGCGACCTTGCTATTATTGAAGCGGGCGCCGAAGGAACTGAAAGTTCCGATATGCATCTTTCTATTGACGATGCCGTTAAAATCGGCAAACTTGCCAAACAATTTTTCCTGGTGCACATACCTAAATAATATATAAATAAGAGGATACAATGAAAAAACATCTGCTCCTTTTGGCGGCTATTCTTTTACCCTCCTTTATTCTGGCCCAAAAAGATTATTCAAATCCGCAAATTTCCGCTAAGGATATTTACGACCATTTAAAGTATCTTGCCTCGGAAAAACTTGAAGGCAGATATACCGGAAGCGAAGGGGAAAAACTCGCTTACGAGTATATGGTAAAACAGTTTAAATCGTACGGACTTAAACCCGCTTTTAAGGATGGATACCTGCAGTCATTTCCCTTTACCGACAGGGTAGAAATGACTAAGGATAATTCAGCCTCTCTTGATATTAACGGCAAAACAGTTAAGCTTGAATTGAAAGCCGATTATATCCCGGCTCCTTTCTCGGGCAGCGCCGATGTTAAACTGCCTCTCGTTTTTGCCGGCTACGGAATTTCGGCTCCTAAATTAAATTACGACGATTATACCGGTATTGACGTTAAAGGCAAAATTGTAGTTGTACTGCGCGGCAATCCGGAATATGATAAAAAAGATTCCCGGTTCGAAATGTTTTCATCCCTGCGCCAGAAAGCCAGCGTTGCCAAAGAAAAAGGAGCCGCTGGAATTATTTTTGCAAACGGTTTCTACCCTGCCAACACGCAGGATAAACTTCTCGAATTTGTGTATGACCAGAGTCCGAGCATTAAAAATTTCCCGGCAGTACAGGTTAAAAGAATTTTTATTGACGAATTATTTAAGGCCGAAGGTTTAAGCCTTGCAGATGTACAGCAGAAAATTTCAAAAGAAATGAAACCCGGTTCTTTCCTTCTTCATAATTCCTCGGCGCAGATAAATACCGGCGTTAAAGAGATTAATGGCACAGGACATAACGTTGCCGCCATTCTTGAAGGGAACGACCCGGTGCTGAAAAACGAATACATAGTTTTCGGCGCTCATTACGACCATCTCGGCTGGGGGCAGGTTGGCTCGCTTTACAGAGGAAGCGAAAAATTAATTCACCCCGGCGCCGACGATAATGCCTCGGGCACTGTTGGCGTTCTTGAAATTGCCGAAAAACTTGCATCCCTTAAAAACCTTAAGAGAAGCGTTATATTCGTAGCTTTCTCGGGGGAAGAATTGGGCATTCTCGGTTCCACCTATTTTACCAATAACCCGCCGGTGCCATTGGATAAAATTACCGCAATGCTTAATATGGATATGATTGGCAGGCTTAATACCGATAACGCGCTGAATGTTATAGGCGCGGCTACTGCCATAGAATTTAAATCGATTCTCAACAGAAGAAACAGCTACCATTTTGCCTTAAGCCTTACCGATGACGGAATGGGGGGCAGCGACCATCAGGCTTTTACCAATAAAAAAATTCCAGTACTCTTTTTCTTTACGGCCATGCATCAGGATTATCATAAACCATCCGATACATTCGATAAAGTAAACACAGCCGGCGAAGAAAAGGTTGTAGATTATGTGTACGATGTTGCCTCTTCAATCGATTCCCTTGGGAATAAACTGCAGTTCGTTCAGGTTCAATCGGCTCCTGCTAGAAAATCGGGGGGCAGCTCAAAAGTTTATGTAGGCACCGTGCCCGAATTCGGTTATAAAGGAAAAGGATTTAAACTTTCCGGCGTTACCGATAACAGTCCCGCCCAGAAAGGGGGACTTAAAGGGGGCGATATAATGATTAAGTTCGGCAACAAGGAAGTTAAAGATATTTATGACTATATGTACGCAATGAATGATTATAACCCCGGCGATTCGGTTGATGTTGTTGTATTGCGTGACGGCAAGGAAATGACTTTTAAGGTTAAGCTGGAATCGAAATAATTTTTTAATTCAGGGGAGCCTTCAGGCTCCCTTTTTTTTACTACTCCCTGCCAATCAATTAAATTTGCTCTTTAATCTCCTCACTCATATTTTGCATAAGTTAATAATTACCATATATGAATGAAGAATTAAAACAGAGACTTGAATATGATTACGGCCTACAGCTGAAAGATTCGGGCATTAAAAAACTCGATTATTTTCTTAATTACAGCTTTCCCGTCCCCCTCCTCTATTTCGCATCTTTCTTCGTTCTCCTTTTATTGCCCCTGCTCGCTATAGTATCGGTGGTATTTTCAGTTTACATGATTTATGTTTTATACAAAAACCTTAAATACGGATGGATTACTTCTTTCATAATTATGGTGATTCTCCCTTTATTAGCCGGAATGCTCTTTACCTCCGCCACCATTGCGTTTATTCTTGCCAAAGTTTCCATGGGCGCTTTTTTCCTATATTGCTTTGTTCTTAAATCGAGCACCAGGGACTGGGTAGCCGATGAGAACGCCAGAATGGAGCTTTATAAAAGCCGCCGGCTTAAACAGCTTCAAAACGATATCTTCAGCGGCAAAATAGGCACTTAAAACTTTAACTTTCCTCAAATTCATTTACCATTTGGGTATAATTTTTTGCACTGTTTTTTAATGCGGCAGTAAGTATTATTACGGTGTAATTAGGGAACAGAAGGGATATATAATGAGTTTAACAAACAAAAAACTGCACACCCCCTTCCTAAAGAGGAAATGCAGACCCCTTATACTCGCTGCGTTTCCTCTTTTTGTCTTTTAGAATTCGATGCGAAAGAAATAATAAAAAAAAAAGCGGCCGGTTTTAACCGGCCGTTTTTTTTAATAGCTTATTGAAATTGAAAGGACAATATTGCGCGGCAGACCCGGTTCAAGGTATATTGCCTCGCCGTTTACAATATCGGGATTTATAAACGCCGATGCGGCATATTTGGTATCGAAAAGGTTGTTCACGCTTAAGAATCCGCGCACTGCAAAAGCACTGCTTAAAGCAACCGGCTTTTCCAGACCTATGGTTAAATTGAATGAGGTATAGGCCGGTACTTCAATTGTGTTTGCGTCATCCGCAAAATAGCTTCCTATGCCGTTCATATTAACCGAAATAAATGCGCCGTTAAGATGCGCAGGTGAATATTTAATTCCGGCATTGTAAAATAAATCGGGTATTCCGGCAACTTTGTTATCCTTATAGTCTGCATATTTACCCGGATTTCCGTAGTGTACCGAATCGACAAGGTAATCCTTATACTTATTATCAGATAATGTAATATTCCCCTGAAGCATTACGCCCCCATTGAACTGGAAATTGGTTCCAAGTTCAATTCCGCTTCTGCCAGTTTTACCTGCTGTAAAATAGAATCTGCCTCCGCGGTATGGAATTATGTCGTTTTCTACATCTATGTAGTATAAAGCCGCGTCGTAGCTGAAAGCCTTGAGGAAACTCTCTTCCCCGATGTAAACGAGCTGTTTTGCGCCCGCTTCGTAGGTAGTCGATTTAATAGGCTTTAGAAGGGGATTAATTAAATAAACCAGGTCCTGGCCGTATGTACCTGCCGGATCGGTCTCGTTGCCTGCAGGCACTTCTACTCCCCCGCCAAGGTTTCCGTATATGCTAAACGACGGGGTTATCCGGTAGGTTATGCCTGCCTTTGGGGTAACTTTCTCGAATATGGTTTCCTGAAGGCCGTACTGTGTATCGAGAAAATTTTCGCTGTAATAAGTTATCTTATCGTAGCGCAGACCTGCTATAATGCTTAGTTTTTCATTCAGAACAATTTCATCCTGTACAAAAGCGCCTAAATTATTGGCCCCTTCCCTCTTATCATCCTTAAGTTGCGAACCTCTCGAATTAACAGCCGATAAAGAGTAGAAAAGAATTGCACCATCCTGGTAAGCTTCATCCATTCCCGCAATAAATTTATTCTCTACTTTATCCGAAATATGCAGATTGTTTTTATATATGAAATTGCCTCCTATGTGGTAACGGGTAAAATCCCTGAATGTTCCCCTTTCGGACCTCTGCAGGTATTTGGGATTGGCAAATACCATTGACGAAATTGAGTTCATATCGTCAAATTCATGGTCCAATGTAATTCCTATTCTGCCGGTGCGGTTGAATCTTCTTTCATCCCTCTGAAGATAAATAGCATTAGCCTGCGAAGGATCGGCATTATACTGGTTAAGTGTCAGCGGCCCGGGTATATGGAACATATCCGATGCGGCTATCATATAAACCCCCAGTAATGTACGGGGAGCCAGATAAGCATTAAACCCGGCATTTAAAAGGGAACGGTAACTTGATGAATGTTCACGCCACCCTTCAAAATTGCTGTTAGAAAGGGACACAAAAAATTTACTGCCGTTTTTAAATGTTGAAAAATTCTGGACCAGCAGCTGATTGAATCCGAAACTGCCAGCCATACCGCGCAGATTTACAAAAGGTTCGTTTGCCGAAGGCATTGTTGTAATATAAATTACGCCTCCTGCGGCATTTCCCCATGTTGCCGATGCATTGGAACGTATAACTTCTATATTATCTGCTGAAGTGAGATCCACCAGGTCGAACGATGTTCTTCCGTCCGGTTCGGTCTCCGGTATGCCGTCTATCATTACCCTTATGCCTCTCGAAGTGCCCGAGTTGGAGCGGTCCCCTGCTCCGCGGGCCCCGAAACCTCTAATTACCAGACGTACATCCTGGTTCCCGTCCCTCGATTGGGCCAGTAC
>DAHYUM010000153.1 GCA_027398005.1 bacterium | reverse complement strand
GAATAGGCTTGCTATCCTTGAATAAGGCTTTTTCCTTTTCTTTGCGGATTGCTTTAAGTGTCTGCGGAACATCTTTAACGAAATAAGTAAATGTAGCTCCGTATGCGGGATTGGGTGCGCTGTAAACATTAGAGCCCGATTCTGTTGAACCGCCCGATGGAATATACATTAAAGCATCTTTAATAGGGAATATATAAGCCGGTTTTTCGAATACTTCCTTTGTACCCAGGCGGAGCGGAGTGAAATCGTCAAGAATATATACGCCTCTCCCGAATGTGGCAATTACAAGGTCGTTCTCTCTTTTCTGGATTGCGATATCGTAAACCGGAATTGTTGGCATTCCGTTCTTTAACTGATTCCATTTCTGTCCACCGTCGGTCGAGAAGAAGAAACCGAATTCGGTGCCTACGAATAATAAATCGGGATTTACGAAATCCTGTTCTATTGTATGAACGCTTCCGTTTATGGGAAGATTATTTGCAATAGATACCCAAGTCTTGCCTTTATCTGTGCTCTTTAACAAGTAAGGTTTGAAATCGTCTCTTTGAATGTTATCGAAGCTTGCATAAACAACATTCTCGTCAAATTTAGAGGCGCAGATATCACTTACATATGTATTCTCCGGAACGCCGGGGAATTCAGAAATTTTTCTCCATGTTTTTGCGTCTTCCGAAACCTGAATCACTCCGTCGTCGGTTCCTGCATAAAGAAGGTTCTCTTTTACCGGCGATTCGGTAAGCGAAACGGTCGTTCCGTATAATGAAGTCGATTTATCTTTGGCAACCGCGTCAATGCTCCAGTACTTGCCCATAACAGGCCATTTGTTCCTGTCAATCTGTGCGGTAATATCGTCGCTTATAACCTGCCACGAATCCCCTTTATCGTCGCTGCGGAATACTTTGTTGGCGGCAGTGTAAAGCCTGCTTGAATTATGCGGACTTACAATAAGAGGTGTATTCCAGTTCCATTTATATGTAAGTTCTCCTTTTCTCGGTTCGGGACGTATAGAAACGGCTTCGCCGCTCTGTCTGTCGTATCTAACCATTCCGCCGTACTGCGATTCGGCATATACAATATTTGGATTATCCGGATCGATAGCCGACCAGAATCCGTCGCCGCCGTTGGTTACAAACCAGTCGCTGCTTAATGTTCCAACCGATTTGAGGGTTCTTGAAGGACCGCCCAAACTATTGTTATCCTGAGTTCCGCCGTAAACATAATAGAAAGGAAGGGTGTTGTCAGGAATTATTCTATAGAACTGTGTAACGGGGAGGTTTGTTTTGAAGAAAAAGTTTTTTCCTGAATCGAAGGTTTCATAAACGCCGCCGTCGCCGCCGATTAAGAAATGGTCGGTATTATCGGGGTCAATCCAAATAGCATGGTCATCCACGTGGCGTGCGTTGTTGCCTATTGGGGTCCATGTTTTTCCAGCGTCCGTAGTAACCTGCGATACAGTTTCGGTCGAATAAATTTTATCAACATCTTTAGGGTCGCATGTAATTTCGTTGAAATACTGTCCCTGTTCGGTATGGCTGCTCATTTTTTCCCAGGTGGCTCCACGGTCGGTAGTACGGAAAAATCCTCCCTGACCTTCTGCGGCTTCCATAATAATGTAAAGCACATCCGGGTTAACCGGTGAGATTGCGAGTCCCATTCCGCCTATATCAACATGGGGAAGGCCTTTCATAATTTTTTCCCATGTTTCACCACCGTCGTATGATTTAAAGACAGCCGATTCGGGGCCGCCGCTGATTTTTGTGTTGATGTGCCTTCTTCTTTGTTCCGAAGTTGCATACATAACATCAGGATTTCTGGGATCGAAAACTATATTGTTAACTCCTGTATTCTCCGAAATTTCGAGAGTCTTTTTCCAGGTTTTGCCACCGTCAACAGTTTTGTATAAACCGCGGTCACCACCGGGTCCCCAAACAGAACCTTCGGCGGCAACAAAAACGATATTCGAATTGCGCGGATCGATAACAATCTTTCCAATCTGGCGCGATTCTTTGAGCCCCATATTCTGGAAACTCTTTCCGCCGTCAATCGATTTGTAAACGCCGTCGCCGTATCCTAAAGCGCGCTGATGATTGTTCTCTCCGGTTCCAACCCAGATTACATGGGTGTTGTTAGGATCGATAGCCAGACAGCCAATTGAATAGGCGCCGTAGTTATCAAAAATTGGTTCGAAAGTATTACCCGAGTTAACGGTTTTCCAAACGTGGCCGCTTGCAACGGCGACATAATATTCGCTGTGGTTTTTCGGGTTAACCGCAAAGTCTGCAATTCGCCCCGATGTAAGAGCCGGGCCTATGCTTCTCCAATGCAGTCCCCCGTAATTGCTTCCACCTCCTGCTTCTACTGCCTGATTAGCTCCCGGCTGTCCGGCGGAACGTGTTCCCCTCCGCTGGGCAGTAAGAAGCACCGGTATAAGAAGGATAATAAGAAGTTTTAACAGTGTGCTGTTTCTCATAATTACTCCTTTTGCTGTATGAATGTTGTTTGAATAAAACTTTCAAATGGATAGATTTAACCTTATTATTTAATAATAATTGACCATATATGCATAGTGTATCAAAAATAATTAACTTTAACAAAAAATACACATGAAAGTGGACTGTTTTAAATACAAACTGCTTTAAGTATAAACTAATTATGAAAAATATGCGCGGATGAGAAAGTAAAAAATGATTAAATATTTATTCTTTGATAACGACGGGGTTCTTGTAGATACCGAGAAATATTTTTTTGAGGCGACGCGTATAGTTCTCGCGCAGAACGGCATTGAGCTTACAAAGGAGAAATTTATAGAGCTTACCCTTATAGGCAACGAAGGGGGCTGGCGCCTTGCGCGCGATATGAATATGAGCGAGGCTAAAATTGACCTTATGCGGAAAGAAAGGAATGAGCTTTATTCGGAATACCTTTCAAAAGGAAATCTTCTTGCCGATGGAGCTGACGAAGTTATTGAAAACCTCGCCGCTGAATATAAATTGGGTATAGTAACCAGCTCTAAAAAAACACATTTCGATTTGATACACAAATCGACCGGAATTTTAAATTATTTTTCATTTGTGCTAACAAGGGAAGATTACACAAAGAGCAAGCCGGCTGCCGACCCTTACCTTAAGGCGCTGGAAACCGCCGGATGCGCGCCGGACGAGGCTGTTTCAATTGAAGATTCCTTAAGGGGACTTGTATCTTCTAACGGTGCGGGAATTAAATGCATTATAATTCCAAACGAGCTTACCGCCGGCTCCGATTTTAAAGACGCCTGGAAAATAATCGATAATATAAAACAGCTTGCTGAAATTTTGTAGCCTTATGGAGAAGAAAGAATATCATATAAAATATTGCGCCTCGTTGCATTCCGCAGTTAAGAACCTAAATTCAGCGGAATGGAACTCCGCCCAAACTGCACTAATCGCTGAAGTGCGCCCCGAAAGCCGGGGTGAAATTCCAATGGTTAAGGCAAGGCTGATGTACGGTAAAGAGGGAATTGGAGGGGCATTTTATGTTGAAAACGAAATTCCGGTTTGTACACATCTTGAAAATATGAGCAGGGTTTGGGAAGACAGCTGTGTAGAGTTTTTTGTTAAGCCGGGGAAAGAAAAAGGGTATTTCAATTTCGAGTTTAACTGCCTGGGCCATTTATACGCAAGCTATATAATTGACCCCGAAATGGATGAGAACGGATTTAAAGAATTTATCCCGTTTGAAATTGAAGACTGCGGCGCAATAGAGGTTTACAAGTCATTAAAAGAGACGGGGGATAAATCACCTCTTAACTGGAGCCTGCAGTTTTATATCCCCATAAACATAATTGAAAAATACGCCGGAGCTGTTTCCGTGCCCTATAAAGATTGGGAATGTAATTTTTATAAATGTGCCGATAAATCGGCAAATCCCCACTGGGCGGCATGGAGCCCCGTTAAGGAGCTTAATTTTCATGCGCCGGAGTGCTTTGGCAAATTAATTTTTGAAGAAAGAGAGAATTGAATGGAATCGATAAGAGAATTGTACAGGATAGGAACAGGCCCTTCGAGCAGCCATACTATGGCTCCGCGCAGTGCCGCAGAGACTTTTTTAAAAAGAAACCCGGATGCGGCTGAATACAGGATTACTCTTTACGGAAGTCTTGCCGCTACGGGCAAAGGGCATTTAACGGATAAGGCAATCCATCAGGTGTTCGCAAACCGCAGTCATCAGATTATTTGGGAGCCGGAAGTGAACCTGCCGCGCCATCCGAACGGAATGCTTTTTGAAACACTGGATGAAAAAGGTTCGGTTACCGGTTCCTGGAAAGCGTACAGTATTGGCGGGGGCGCTGTTCTTGAAGAGGGGGCACAGGCCGGAGAAACAAAAAAAATATATGACCTTAATTCTATGGCAGAAATTCTTGACTATTGCGAAAAGAGCGGCAAAGCATTTTGGGAATATGTTGAGGAAAGGGAAGGAAAGGATATTTGGGGCTTTCTTGAGGAAATCTGGTTCGCAATGCATCAGTCAATTGAAAGGGGGCTGGAAGCTGAAGGTGTAATTGAAGGGGGGCTGGGGTTACGAAGGCAGGCGTGGGCATACCAGAGAAAAGCTTACAATGCCGCCACGCATCTTAAAAGGCAGGGGCTTATAGCCGCATATGCGCTTGCGGTTTCAGAAGAAAACGCTACCGGCGGCGTAATAGTTACTGCTCCTACATGCGGCTCGTGCGGTATTGTTCCGGCAGTCCTCCTTTATATGATGAATAATTTGAATTGCACTGCGGCGCCAATTTTAAGGGCTCTCGCTACAGCGGGGTTGATTGGCAATCTAATTAAATACAATGCCTCCATTTCGGGGGCCGAGGTCGGATGCCAGGGGGAAGTTGGTACTGCCTGCTCGATGGCTGCCGCCGCGGCTACACAGCTTCTGGGGGGTACAATAAGGCAGATTGAATACGCGGCGGAAATGGGGCTTGAACACAACCTTGGGCTTACATGCGACCCCGTTGAAGGGCTTGTACAAATTCCGTGCATCGAAAGGAATGTTTTTGCCGCGACTCAGGCACTCAATTCGGCCGATTATGCGCTCCTTTCGGACGGCTCACACAGGATATCTTTCGATGAAGTGGTGCTTGTTATGAAACAAACAGGACTCGATATGCCTTCACGCTACAGGGAAACTTCCTCGGGCGGTTTGGCAAGGGCATACAGGACAAGAATTAAAGGGAATGAAAATAGCAGCAAATAGATGTCTTCTCTTAAACCGGGGAGACAATAAATATAATGTTGACTTTTCGGGTTAGATTTATTTTTATCATATATAATTAATTAGATTTCCGTAAAACCGGACGTGAACGGCAAAATGAAAAAAGCAGAAAAAGAAGATAGAAAAGGAATTTCCTTAAAAAAGGGAAACGGCAGAACTATAAATAAAACAAAACAAGCCGCGGTAAAAAGAAAAACTAATGCTATGATAAAACTGTGGCACGAACGATTTTCGGTTATTAACGGAGAGGAGGCGTTTGTAACATTTCTGCGGAAACCGTACAATGATGAACTTTTATTAAAAGGGAACGTAAAAAAGGTTCTCGGCACGCCTGAAGGGGAATTAACCCGTTATAAAAAGAATTTTGTCAAGCTTATCCATCCAGCCGATAGAAAAAGAATTGCAGGAATTATAAAAGAGGGAAAAGCTTACAGCGCACAATACCGGTTTAAAACCGTAAAGGGAGAGTATATTAAAATAGCGGAAAAGGGATTCCCTCTTTACGATGAAGAGACTGGGAAAGAAATAACCGCCGGCTATTTTAAAAGGGATTTATCGGTAGATAAAAGCAGTATAGAGCTTAGCAGAAGCGACACCGCTTCCATTATTAATGAAATGCCTTATTTTATATACAGGATAGACCTTAAAGGCAGAATTATTTTCGCCAACGAATCGTACAGAAAGCTTTTCGGATACAATTACAATCAACTGCTGGGCAAAACCGCGTACGACCTGCATCCTAAAGAGCTGGCAGACAAATATACTGCCGATGACAGGAGAGTATTCAGCGGCGATAAAACTTTTTATACTGCCGAGGAAAATATTAATAAGATTACCGGAAAGAAAGAAATAGTAGAAGTAATTAAAATTCCTCTGCACGATGAGAAAAAGAAAGTGATTGGACTTCAGGGAGTTTTCTGGAATATAACCGAGCGGGTAACAGCGCAGAAAGCACTTAAGGATTACGAAAGCAGATACAAGGAAATCTTTAATGCAACTGGAGAAGCCATATTCATTCACGATGTTGCCACAGGCAGAATTCTGGATGTTAATGATACTGCTTCTGCAATGTACGGGTACAAGAAAGAGGAACTGCTTAAAATAACAATTAACGATATAAGTGCTGGGGATTCGAGATTCAATAGTAAAACCGCATTAAAACATGTTGAAAAGGCGGCGCACAAGGGAAGTGCAGTTTTTGAATGGCTCGCCAAAAAGAAAGACGGAACCCTTTTCTGGTCCGAAGTCTCACTTATAAAATCGAAAATAGGAGGCAAGGGGAGGGTTCTTGCCGTTGTAAGGGATATTTCGAAGAGGAAAGAGGATGAAAGGGCGCTTCTGCTATCGCAGATATCAATAAATACTTCAAGCGAT